>NZ_CP158190.1:0-10000 GCF_040250305.1 Peribacillus frigoritolerans
TTGGATAACATCGATAGCCTCTGGAACCAGGCGCTCGGAAAAATCGAAAAAAAAATCAGTAAACCAAGCTTTGAGACTTGGCTTAAATCAACCAAGGCTTATTTACTGCAAGGTGATACATTAACAGTCACCGCTCCCAATGAATTTGCCAGGGATTGGCTTGAAGAACGCTATTCCCATCTTATTTCCGATGTATTGTTTGAACTTACCGGTGAGGAATTGGAAGCAAAATTCATCATTCCCCCCAATCAAGAAGATGATGATTTTACCGTTCCTGTTCAGCCTAAAAAGATAAAAAAGCAGGATAAAGAGCATGCTGCATTTCCACAGCATATGCTTAATGCGAAAAATACATTCGATACGTTTGTCATCGGCTCCGGCAATCGTTTTGCCCATGCCGCGTCTCTCGCTGTCGCAGAAGCACCGGCCAAAGCCTATAATCCCTTATTCATATACGGGGGCGTCGGCCTTGGAAAAACTCATTTAATGCATGCAATCGGGCATTATGTTCTAGAGCATAATCCGAATGCGAAGGTCGTTTATTTATCGTCTGAAAAGTTCACGAATGAATTCATCAACTCGATCCGGGACAATAAAGCTGGGGAATTCCGTGATAGATATCGAAGCGTGGATGTTTTATTAATTGATGATATTCAATTTCTTGCGGGAAAAGAACAAACTCAAGAAGAGTTTTTCCATACATTCAATGCGTTGCATGAAGAAAGCAAACAAATCGTCATCTCGAGTGACCGCCCGCCAAAAGAGATACCTACACTAGAGGATCGCCTCCGTTCAAGGTTTGAGTGGGGTTTGATCACGGATATCACGCCACCTGATCTAGAAACGCGGATTGCCATATTGCGTAAAAAGGCAAAAGCTGAGGGTCTTGATATCCCGAACGAAGTCATGCTCTATATCGCCAACCAAATCGATTCCAATATTCGTGAGCTTGAGGGTGCACTTATTCGTGTCGTCGCTTATTCTTCATTGATTAATAAAGATATAAATGCTGATTTGGCAGCTGAAGCATTAAAAGACATCATCCCTAGCTCAAAACCTAAAATAATCACCATCTTGGAAATCCAGAAGACGGTCGGTGAACATTATAGTGTCAAACTTGAGGATTTCAAGGCGAAAAAACGGACTAAATCCGTAGCATTTCCAAGACAGATCGCCATGTATCTTTCCAGGGAGTTGACGGACTCATCCCTGCCCAAGATAGGTGATGAATTTGGAGGTCGCGATCATACGACCGTTATCCATGCGCATGAAAAAATCTCCAAACTCATGCAAACGGACACCCAGCTACAACGTCAGGTTAAAGAAATTCAGGACCAGCTGAGGGTATAATGGATTCTGGATAATGTGAATAACTGACGACTACTTACACACAGTCTGTCCACATGTGGATAGACTGTTTTTCCTTAGGTTGAGTGGACTTATCCACATATCAACAGGCCCTACTACTATTACTACTATCTTTTTTAATAAAAATTATTAATAAATATGCCTATTCGGCAATAAAAAATTGGAGGATGAAACATGAGATTTATAATCCAAAGAGATCGATTAGTTCATAGTGTCCAAGAAGTAATGAAAGCAGTCACATCAAGGACGACGATTCCGATACTAACGGGGATAAAAATAAGCGTTACTAGTGAAGGTGTTACTCTAACAGGAAGTGATTCTGATATCTCCATCCAATCATTCATTCCGGCTGAGGTTGACGGAGATGAGATTGTTGAAGTTAAAAGCAGCGGCGGTATTGTCCTGAATGCCCGTTTTTTCAGTGAAATTGTCAAAAAGCTGCCGATGGATACTGTAGAAATTGAAGTGGAGAATAACTTTCAAACGATTATTCGCTCAGGTAAAGCTGAATTTAATCTAAATGGACTGGATCCTGAGGAATATCCACATCTTCCGATCATTGAAGAAGAAAATATTTTCAAACTTCCAACGGACCTTTTAAAGACCCTTATCAGACAAACTGGCTTTGCAGTGTCCACGTCAGAAACACGCCCTATCTTAACAGGTGTAAACTTGAAGGTTCAAGATGACGAATTGACCTGTATTGCAACAGATAGCCATAGGCTGGCAATGAGGACAGCCAAAATAGAAAACAAAATTAACGGGACCTATAGCGTTGTCATCCCAGGTAAAAGTCTGAATGAGTTAAGTAAAATCCTTGATGATACAAACGAACTTATTGAAATCGTCATTACCGAAAACCAAGTACTTTTCAAAGCTGAAAATTTATTATTCTTCTCAAGACTGCTTGAAGGGAATTATCCTGATACATCACGCTTGATTCCATCAGATAGCAAAACCGATGTGACTGTTCACACCAAGGATTTTCTACAAGCGATCGACAGGGCTTCTTTATTGGCGAGAGAAGGAAGAAATAATGTCGTCAAATTGACAACCCTGGAAGGCCGTATAATCGAAGTCTCTTCCAATACTCCTGAAATTGGTAAAGTAATTGAAGAGGTACAGGCAGAAGCCATTGAAGGTGAAGACCTGAAAATCTCATTCAGTGCCAAATTTGTAATGGATGCTCTAAAAGCATTGGAAGGTTCCGATATAAAAATTAATTTCACGGGTGCAATGCGACCGTTTGTCATTCGTCCGCTACATGATGATTCCATGCTGCAATTAATTCTCCCGGTAAGAACTTACTAAGCTAAAATAATATTTCAAAAAAATTAAAGGCTTGTATAGCAGGTCTTTAATTTTTTTATATTTAAACATAGGTTTCCAAAAGGTTTTTGGCGTTTTTTAAATGCTGTACGGAACGCTGAATCGCTAAAAACAAGAACTGAAAAAGCTATACTTTGTCTTAATGGGATTAATTTAGTAAAATGAAATATTAAAGACTACTTAGAAATGAGTGAAGCATGAAATGGACTCCATAAAAATCAATACTGAATATATTACGCTTGGACAATTCCTGAAATTGGCCGATTTAATCCAAAGCGGCGGAATGGCCAAATGGTTCTTGAGTGAATACGAGGTTTACATTAATGGCGAATTAGACGTGAGAAGAGGAAGAAAATTAAGATCAGGTGATAAAATAGAAATTCCTGGATTTGGCACCTACACAATTACAAGCTAAAACATAAGGGAAGAGCGGAATATGTATATTGAAAATATAAGTTTGAAAAATTACCGCAACTATACCGAATTGAATCTGACTTTTGAGAATAAAGTCAATGTAATCCTCGGCGAAAATGCTCAAGGAAAAACAAACGTCATGGAATCTATTTTTGTTTTAGCAATGGCAAAATCTCATCGCACCTCAAATGATAAAGAACTTATTCGCTGGGATGAAGAGTATGCTAAAATAGAAGGAAGAGTTAGAAAGAGAAATACCTCAATACCACTTGAGCTGACCATTTCAAAAAAAGGGAAAAAGGCGAAGTGCAACCATATTGAACAAAGAAAGTTGAGTCAATATGTCGGAAATATGAATGTGGTCATGTTTGCGCCTGAGGACCTTAACCTTGTAAAGGGAAGTCCTCTAGTCAGACGCCGTTTTATAGATATGGAAATTGGCCAGGTTTCTCCCGTATACCTTCATGATATGAGCCAATATCATAAAATACTTCAACAAAGAAATCATTACTTAAAGCTTCTGCAGACCCGGAAACAAACGGATACGACGATGCTTGACGTGCTGACCGATCAATTTATTCAGTACGCAGCGAAAATTGTCGAAAGAAGATACGAGTTTCTTTTAAAGCTCCAGCAATGGGCAGAGCCGATTCATTCGGGGATCTCCAGAAATCTAGAAGTATTGAAAATCCAATATAAACCGTCGCTTGATGTATCAGAATCTATGGATTTGACGAAAATGATAGAAGTATACACAGAAAAATTTGATAAAATAAAAACAAGGGAAATTGAACGGGGTGTAACACTGGTAGGTCCTCATCGTGACGACCTGGTTTTTTTTGTGAATGACCGTGATGTCCAGACATACGGTTCACAAGGACAACAGCGTACGACAGCCCTGTCTTTGAAACTTGCCGAAATTGAGCTGATCCATGAAGAAATCGGCGAGTATCCCATTTTATTATTGGATGATGTGTTATCGGAACTTGACGATTTCCGTCAATCCCATTTACTGAATACAATACAAGGGAAAGTGCAAACATTCGTGACGACACCCTCCGTTGATGGAATCGATCATCAAACCCTAAGAGAAGCGTCCACCTTTTATGTTAGTCAAGGAAGTATAAAAAAGGTTAAATGATGAGGTGAATGTATGTATCTCCATATTGGTGAAGACATTCTTGTGAAAACGGACGATGTCATAGCCATTTTAGATAAGAAGCTGCTTCAGGCCTCTCCGATCATGAGTGAATTTTTGGAGAAAAAGTCTGATGTAACTTACCATTTAGCAAAAAACTCGGTTAAATCGATTGTAGTGACGGAAAAACAGGTATATTATTCACCGCTTGCGTCGTCCACTTTGAAAAAGCGTTCACTGCAGCCATCGCTCTTAATCGATGATATAGATATTCTTTGAATTGTAGCTAAACGTTATAATTACTCCTTAAAATTGATAATGCCAAAAGAAAAGTGTAGGTGATACGTATGACAATGGAACAAAAAGAAGTACAAGCTCAGGCATACGATGAGAATCAGATACAGGTTTTAGAAGGCTTAGAAGCAGTTCGTAAACGTCCGGGGATGTATATCGGCACTACCTCTGCAAAAGGACTTCACCATCTTGTTTGGGAAATTGTCGATAATAGTATTGATGAGGCACTAGCTGGTTTCTGTACGGAAATCAAAGTGACGATCGAAGAAGACAATAGCATAACAGTAGTCGATAATGGTCGGGGAATCCCAGTGGGGATCCATGAAAAAATGGGACGCCCAGCTGTAGAAGTAATCATGACGGTCCTTCATGCGGGCGGTAAATTTGGCGGCGGAGGTTATAAGGTCTCCGGCGGTCTGCATGGTGTGGGGGCATCAGTAGTTAATGCCTTATCCACGGTATTGGAAGTTTACGTTCACCGTGAAGGTAAAATCCATTATCAGCAATTTAACCGCGGTATCCCAAAAGAAGATTTGAAAATCATCGGGGAAACCGATCATACCGGAACGACTGTACACTTCATTCCTGATGGTGAAATCTTCACGGATACCTTGGAATATGATTTCGATACATTAGCCACACGAATCCGTGAGCTTGCATTCCTGAATAAAGGCTTGAAGCTGATCATTGAAGATAAACGTGAAGAAGAAGAGAAAATCAGGGATTACCACTATGAGGGCGGTATCAAATCTTATGTTGAGCATTTGAACCGTTCTAAAGAGGTATTGCATGAGGAACCGATTTTCATGGAAGGCGAGAAAGATGGAATTTCCGTTGAATTGGCTTTGCAATATAATGACAGCTATATCAGTAATGTCTTTTCTTTTGCCAATAATATTCATACCTATGAAGGCGGTACACATGAATCAGGATTCAAGACTGCTTTGACCCGTGTCATCAATGATTATGCACGGAAAAATGGTCTTTTAAAAGAAGCGGATGCCAATTTCTCAGGTGAAGATGTCCGGGAAGGTTTAACGGCAATCATTTCGATTAAGCATCCTGACCCGCAATTTGAAGGTCAGACGAAAACCAAACTCGGAAACTCTGAGGTAAGAACGGTTACTGATTCCATTCTTTCGGAACGACTTGATGCCTTCTTATATGAAAACCCTGCCGTGGCCCGAAAAATTGTAGATAAAGGGCAAATGGCAGCGAGAGCCCGCCTGGCAGCGAAGAAAGCACGTGAATTGACTCGGAGGAAAAGTGCTTTGGAAGTATCCAATCTACCAGGTAAATTGGCAGATTGTTCTTCTAAGGACCCGAGTATCAGCGAATTATACATCGTTGAAGGAAACTCGGCGGGAGGTTCGGCAAAACAAGGGCGGGACCGTCATTTCCAAGCTATCTTGCCGCTAAGGGGCAAAATCCTTAATGTTGAAAAAGCGCGATTGGACAGAATCCTGCATAATGAAGAAATAGGTACGATCATCACAGCGCTTGGAACAGGCATTGGTGATGAATTCAATACCGAAAAAGCTAGATATCATAAAATTGTTATCATGACTGATGCGGATGTGGATGGTGCCCATATCAGAACGCTGATGTTGACATTCTTCTACCGGTATATGCGAAAAATCATCGAGTATGGATATATATATATTGCTCAGCCGCCACTTTTCAAGATTCAGCAAGGGAAAAAAGTGGATTATGCTTATAATGACCGCCAGCTTGAAGAAATCATGGCCAGTTTGCCAAGTACTCCCAAGCCTAACCTGCAGCGTTATAAAGGGCTGGGGGAAATGAATCCGGAGCAATTGTGGGAAACGACCATGAACCCTGAAACGAGAACGCTGCTTCAAGTCAGTTTGAAAGATGCTGCCGAGGCAGATGAAACTTTCGAGATGTTGATGGGCGACAAGGTCGAACCGCGACGTAACTTCATTGAAGAAAATGCAATTTATGTAAAAAATCTTGATATCTGATTTTTTGACAGGATGCTTTTACATCCTGTTCTTTACATAGTGCACGAACAGTTAAATTTAAATGAGAGTATAAGCTTTTAATAGGAGGTTGGCTCCATGTCAGAAAATGAAAGATCAGGTGTAAAAGAAATAAATATAAGTACCGAGATGCGGACATCGTTTTTGGATTATGCGATGAGTGTTATCGTGTCGAGGGCTTTGCCTGATGTAAGGGACGGTTTGAAACCGGTACACCGAAGAATTCTTTATGCAATGAACGATCTTGGAATGACTTCGGATAAACCATTTAAGAAATCAGCCCGTATTGTCGGGGAAGTCATCGGTAAGTATCACCCGCATGGTGATTCGGCTGTATATGAAACGATGGTACGGATGGCGCAACCTTTTAACTATCGCTATATGCTTGTAGATGGTCATGGGAATTTCGGTTCGGTCGATGGTGACCAAGCTGCCGCAATGAGGTACACCGAAGCGAGAATGTCGAAAATCTCGATGGAGTTACTCCGGGATTTAAATAAAGATACAGTTAACTTCCAGGATAACTATGATGGTTCAGAAAGAGAACCAGCCGTCATGCCTGCCCGTTTCCCGAACTTGTTGGTGAATGGTTCATCAGGAATAGCGGTAGGAATGGCAACCAATATTCCGCCCCATCAATTAGGTGAGGTAATTGACGGCGTATTGGCTTTAAGCAAGAATCCTGAAATTACAATTCCAGAGTTGATGGAATATATCCCTGGTCCGGACTTTCCTACAGCCGGTTTGATTTTAGGGAGAAGCGGAATCAGAAAGGCCTATGAAACCGGAAAAGGGTCAATCATTCAACGGGCGAAAGTCGAGATTGAAGAGAAACCGAATGGTAAACAGGTAATCCTTGTTAAGGAAATCCCTTATCAAGTGAATAAAGCAAGACTGATTGAAAAAATTGCAGAACTTGCTCGAGATAAGAAAATCGAAGGCATTACCGACTTACGGGATGAATCGGATCGCAATGGGATGCGTATCGTCATGGAGCTTAGAAAGGATGTTAACGCGAATGTCCTTTTAAACAACCTGTATAAGCATACTGCGATGCAGACCACCTTCGGAATCAATCTGCTTGCTTTGGTGGACGGTCAGCCAAAAGTGCTGAATTTAAAACAATGCCTGCACTACTACTTGGAGCATCAGCAGGTAGTCATACGGCGCAGGACTGAGTTTGAATTACGGAAAGCGGAGGCCCGTGCCCATATTTTAGAAGGTTTGCGCATTGCACTTGATAATTTGGACGCAGTCATTACGTTGATTCGAAGTTCCCAAACGACAGACATTGCCCGTGAAGGTTTAATGACACAATTCTCACTTTCCGAAAAACAGGCGCAAGCTATCCTGGATATGCGTTTACAGCGCTTGACAGGTCTGGAACGTGAAAAAATCGAAGATGAATATCAGGCATTAATGGCTATTATTGCAGAATATAAAGCGATTCTTGCTGATGAGGAAAAGGTTCTTGAAATTATTCGTGAAGAGCTTCTTGAAATTAAAGAACGTTTTGATGATAAACGGAGAACTGAAATCACATTAGCCGGCTTTGAAAGCCTGGAAGATGAAGATTTAATCCCAGAGGAAAATATAATCGTGACACTTACGCATAACGGTTATATTAAACGCTTGCCTGCAACCACGTACCGCAGTCAAAAACGCGGGGGTCGCGGAATACAGGGTATGGGCACGAATACAGATGACTTTGTCGGTCACTTGTTAACCACTTCGACTCATGACACTCTATTATTCTTCACCAACAAAGGTAAAGTCTATCGTTCCAAAGGATATGAAATACCTGAATATGGAAGGACGGCAAAAGGATTGCCGCTTATCAACTTGTTGGAAGTCGATAAAGGCGAGTGGGTCAATGCAATCATACCGGTGAAGGAATTTGCTGACGATTGGTATTTATTCTTCACGACCAGACATGGAATATCGAAGCGTACACCTTTGTCATCTTTTGCAAATATCCGTAATAATGGTTTAATTGCCCTAGGTTTACGTGAGGATGATGAATTGATTTCTGTCCGTCTTACGAATGGAGAGAAACAGATCATAATTGGAACGAAAGCCGGGATGATGATCCGTTTCCCTGAGACGGATGTACGGACAATGGGACGTACTGCAGCGGGAGTGAAAGGAATTTCCTTAGGGACGAATGATGAAGTTGTCGGAATGGAAATTCTTGAAGATGATGAAGAAGTCCTGATCGTTACGAAAAACGGTTATGGAAAACGGACCTCTGCGGAAGAATACCGTATTCAAAGCCGTGGAGGAAAAGGAATAAAAACATGTAATGTCACTGAGAAAAATGGTGAACTTATAGCCGTGAAAACAGTTACGGGTGTAGATGAAGATTTAATGCTGATTACAGCAGCTGGTGTATTGATCCGAATGGAAGTCGAAGGCATTTCTAAAACGGGCCGTAATACACAGGGTGTTAAGCTCATCCGACTCGAATCCGCAGATAATGAATATGTTTCGACGGTTGCCATTGTAGGAAGGGAAGAAGAAGAAGAAAAAGACCTGGATATAGAAACGGTCACGACTCTAGATCCGGATTCTGATCCTGAACCTACTGTAATTGAAGAAAATGAAGAAACTGAAAAAGATACGGAAGAATAATTTTTCCCATAAAAAAAGGGGTTCGGAATTAAAATTCCGAACCCCTTTTGAAATTCCCTTTGAATTTTAGCCTAAAGTTAAAATTTTATTAATTCTATTTTTAAAACAATGAAGACTTTAGGCAAAAGGGTTCTATCAAAAGTTAAAACAAAGTTGATTGGAGCGAGTCAAGGGAGACCCTGCAGGCGCAAACGCCGAGGGCGGACCGCCCGGGGAAAGCGAGTACCTGTAGGCAACGCTCAAATTGTAAAAACCGTAAAAAAACTGTAGACCCAGCAATTAAGCTGGGTCCTTTTTTTGCGCATTAGCTGGATTTCAAAATGAAATCAAGAGTGGTTTTGGTTTGGGTAAAAAGACTTATGGATTTTGGAGAGGATTGCTAATAAATTGATTTTTTTTAGGTATTTAATAATAATAAAGATAGTTCTTACCATGTTTTTCAAGTAAAATGATACTCATTAATACTACCGAGGTGAAACGTTTTGCTAGTGAAAACTCGCTATTTAATCGAAGGCTGCATCCTCTCGAAAGAAATTAGAGGTCTTTCGAACCGCCCCATAATGCATGAAAAAACAATATTGACCACGCGATTGATTGAGGCATTGCAAGCCTTTTTAATAACAGAGGTAAGCGTTGAAAAAACTTTGATTGATGGAAAGAAATTTCTGCCGAAAGAAGTGATAGATCCAGAATTGGATGAGCTGGAAGAGTCATCGGATTTTACGGATTTGTATCTTAAGTCAGTACAAACATATAAACGATTGTTTAAAAATTGGCAGGCGGGCAGTAAAGTTGAGGTGGCGATGATTCGTTTAATCATGAT
>NZ_CP158190.1:15000-30000 GCF_040250305.1 Peribacillus frigoritolerans
GAAAGGTGTAACGATCTGGGCACTGTCTCAACGAGAGACTCGGTGAAATTATAGTACCTGTGAAGATGCAGGTTACCCGCGACAGGACGGAAAGACCCCGTGGAGCTTTACTGCAGCCTGATATTGAATTTTGGTACAGCTTGTACAGGATAGGTAGGAGCCTGAGAAGCCGGAGCGCCAGCTTCGGTGGAGGCGTTGGTGGGATACTACCCTGGCTGTATTGAAATTCTAACCCGCGCCCCTTATCGGGGTGGGAGACAGTGTCAGGTGGGCAGTTTGACTGGGGCGGTCGCCTCCTAAAGAGTAACGGAGGCGCCCAAAGGTTCCCTCAGAATGGTTGGAAATCATTCGTAGAGTGTAAAGGCACAAGGGAGCTTGACTGCGAGACCTACAAGTCGAGCAGGGACGAAAGTCGGGCTTAGTGATCCGGTGGTTCCGCATGGAAGGGCCATCGCTCAACGGATAAAAGCTACCCCGGGGATAACAGGCTTATCTCCCCCAAGAGTCCACATCGACGGGGAGGTTTGGCACCTCGATGTCGGCTCATCGCATCCTGGGGCTGTAGTCGGTCCCAAGGGTTGGGCTGTTCGCCCATTAAAGCGGTACGCGAGCTGGGTTCAGAACGTCGTGAGACAGTTCGGTCCCTATCCGTCGCGGGCGCAGGAAATTTGAGAGGAGCTGTCCTTAGTACGAGAGGACCGGGATGGACGCACCGCTGGTGTACCAGTTGTCTTGCCAAAGGCATAGCTGGGTAGCTACGTGCGGACGGGATAAGTGCTGAAAGCATCTAAGCATGAAGCCCCCCTCAAGATGAGATTTCCCATGGCGCAAGCTAGTAAGATCCCTGAAAGATGATCAGGTTGATAGGTCAGAGGTGGAAGCATGGTGACATGTGGAGCTGACTGATACTAATAGATCGAGGACTTAACCAACGCTTTTTAAAAAATGAAATACCTTCTTATTATCTAGTTTTGAAGGAACAATGTTCCTCATATGTTTGGTGGCGATAGCGAAGAGGTCACACCCGTTCCCATTCCGAACACGGCAGTTAAGCTCTTCAGCGCCGATGGTAGTTGGGGGTTTCCCCCTGTGAGAGTAGGACGCCGCCAAGCCATTTATTAAGATCAGCCATTCGGCTGGTCTTTTTTCTTCGTTTCTAACCAGATCAATTCACCAAATTGAATCAAAGGTGGAACCTTCCGGACTTGATCCATTCAAATATTAAGAATGGCACCTTAGCTTGGCTTATTTTAAGGAATTGAACAATGCAGGGGTAATCATCATTAGGCATGGTTTTCAACAGTTCTGCCCACCATTCTGTTTCATAACGAGCTATTATGCTAAGGTTATAAGAAATCAAATAATGGATCAAAAGTTCAGGTAATGAAAAAGCTGACGAATCTTTATTAAGTGATAGCATGAACTGTCCTTCTGCTAAATTATACCGTATTGGGGAAGTTGCATTATGATTAGGGACGCCATCTGTTTTTAAATGCAGTGTCCCAGTAGCTTCTGAAATACTGTAAACTTGATTCGTTTTTGCTTTCAAAAATTCTTCCAACCGACTGCTGGACATTTGATAGCTATCCAATACCGCTGAAGGTAATTGAAAGCCATTCGAAGACGGTAACATGTCGACGAAATTTTTCCTTGAAACCGACCATGTATATTTTTGCATGTCTGGGATTTCCTTCATTAATGTTCCCATGGAAAACTTTTCACCTTCCAGATGCTTGATATGGAATAATTTCTCGGCAATGCAGGTGAAAAGTCCATTCTTTTGCGTTTTCACTTCGTCCTTTAAAAATTCATATTGTTGTTTTTTCTTTTTTCTCGTTGTTACCCCATGGGCAAGCATAGAAGTTGATTCCGGATAGTTAGGATCAATCGTGAGCAGACAAGCCTTTAACAATTGAGCGAATCCATAAAATGTAAGTATTGGTTGTATGGAAAGTGGTGCAATGGCAGCCTGATTATAATAAGTTTTAGCGTGTTCAAGATGGTAAATAAATGGATAACAATTATCGTAACTTTTTATTTCCGCTTCTGCTATTTTTTCGTGCGTGTAACATTTTTGCAAAAAAAGTTGTGAGGAAGATGCGGAAAAAAAAGGTGTATATTTATCGAAATTATCATTGTTTTCAGGCATTGCAGCTATCCTCCGAATTAATAGAATAATCAAACTTTTATTTCTCTTCTTGACAGTAGTATGTCCTATTGATAACCTACAAATAATATTTTTAAGCAGGAGGGGAAAATAATGTGGGAAAATAAATTTGCAAAAGAAGGTTTAACCTTTGATGATGTCCTATTAATTCCAGCGAAATCAGAGGTTTTGCCGAAAGATGTTAACCTTCAAGTCAACTTAGCTGAAAACTTAAGGCTCAACCTTCCTATCATCAGCGCAGGAATGGATACCGTTACAGAAGCTGAGATGGCAATTGCCATGGCCCGTCAAGGCGGATTGGGTATCATTCATAAAAATATGTCCATTGAAGCACAAGCTGAACTGGTGGATAAAGTAAAACGTTCAGAAAGCGGTGTAATTACCGATCCATTTTTCTTAACGCCGGATCACCAAGTATTCGATGCAGAGCATTTAATGGGTAAATATCGCATTTCAGGTGTTCCTGTAGTCAACAATATAGAGGATCAAAAACTTGTGGGTATCATTACAAACCGTGATTTGCGATTTATTTCCGATTTTTCCTTGAAGATTTCCAGTGTCATGACTGTAGAGAATCTGGTCACAGCGCCAGTGGGAACTAACTTGGAACAAGCAGAGAAGATCCTTCAAAAATACAAAATTGAAAAGCTTCCCCTTGTGGACGATAATGGAGTCCTTAAAGGACTTATTACGATCAAGGATATCGAGAAAGTCATCGAGTTCCCGAATTCGGCGAAAGATAAGCAAGGAAGATTACTTGCAGGTGCTGCAGTCGGCGTGACCAAGGATACAATGAAGCGTGTCGAAATGCTGGTTAAATCCCATGTCGATGCAATTGTACTTGATACTGCTCACGGTCATTCAGAAGGCGTCCTTGAAATGGTTAAGGAAATCCGCGCGACATATCCTGAATTGACGATCATTGCCGGTAATGTGGCAACAGCTGAAGGTACGAAAGCATTGATTGAAGCGGGAGCTGATGTAGTGAAAGTGGGAATCGGACCAGGGTCAATCTGTACGACAAGGGTTGTAGCTGGTGTAGGTGTTCCGCAAATCACGGCAGTCTTCGATTGTGCGACAGAAGCAAGAAAACATGGTAAAACGATTATCGCTGATGGCGGAATCAAATACTCTGGTGATATCGTTAAAGCCCTGGCTGCAGGCGGACATGCAGTAATGCTTGGCAGTATGCTTGCCGGTGTAACTGAAAGCCCTGGCGAAACGGAAATTTTCCAAGGCCGCCGTTTTAAAGTGTATCGGGGTATGGGCTCTGTTGCTGCTATGGAAAAGGGATCTAAGGACCGTTACTTCCAAGAAGATAACAAGAAATTCGTACCAGAAGGCATCGAAGGGCGCCTTCCATATAAAGGACCTCTATCAGATACCATTTTCCAGCTGATTGGCGGCATTCGTTCAGGTATGGGATATTGCGGTACAGCCACATTGGAAGAGTTGAGGGAAAACTCTCAATTTGTCAAAATGACTGGTGCTGGATTAAGGGAAAGCCATCCTCATGATGTCCAAATTACAAAAGAAGCACCGAACTACTCAATGTAATGAATTTAACATATAATCGTCATTAAAATTTATTGTTAAAATAGACAGAGTCTGCGATTACTCTGTCTATTTTTTTTATTTTTTCTGTGATAAACTAGACAAGGTGTCAAGGAAATTACATAAAGTTTCTTCTTTGTTATAGAGATTAGCTTAAAAGTTGGAGGTATTGGAAATTGAAAAAAATCAGCAAGACCCTCATTTTCACTTTTGTTTTTGTTCTTGTTATGTCGCAATTTGCCTATCAACCGGGGGAAGCTGTTGCTGAATCTGATAATTTGGGTTTAAAAGCAGAGGCAGCCATCATCATTGATGGTGAAACAGGACAAATCGTGTATGAAAAAAATGCCGATAAAGTATTAGGGATTGCATCCATGTCTAAAATGATGACAGAGTACATCATAATGGAGTCAATTGAAAATGGGAAAATCAGTTGGGATCAAAAAGTTAAAATAAATAAATACGTACATGACCTTTCAAAAGCACCCAATTTGTCGAATGTTGGGTTAACGGAAGGTGAAGATTATACAGTTAAGGAACTATATCAAGCTATGGCCGTCTATTCCGGAAATGCGGCAACAGTAGCTTTAGCACAGCTAGTTTCCGGAAGTGAAAAGAGCTTCGTTAAGTTAATGAACGAAAAAGCGAAGGAATTAGGCTTGAAAAACCATAAATTCGTTAATGCCAGCGGCTTGAATAACGGTGATTTATTAGGGCAGTTTCCTTCAGGTGATGAAGATGATGAAAATATCATGACAGCAAAAGATACTGCACTTCTTGCGTATCGTTTAATAAATGATTATCCGGAAGTGTTGAAAATCGCCAGCATCCCTAAATTGAAATTCCGTGATGGAAAAGAATATCCGAACTTCAACTGGATGCTGCCTGGCCTGATATTTGAATATAAAGGCGTAGATGGACTAAAAACGGGATCTACTGACTTTGCCGGATATGGACACACAGGGACGGTTATCCAGGACGGTCAGCGCTATATCACGGTGGTCATGAAGTCCACTAATAAAAACGAACGTTTTGCGGATAGCACTAAGCTTATGAACTATGCTTATGCAACCTTTAAAAAGGAAAAAGTCCTTCCTGCCAACTACCAGGTGAAAGGGAAAGAAACACTTTCAGTAGTGAAAGGCAAGGAAAAAAACGTTAAGATTCAATCTGAAAAAGCGATCGAGCTACTTGTTGAAAATGGTGAGAAAGACAACTATAAAACTGATTTAGTGATCGATAAAAACAAATTGAATGATGATGGTAAGCTGACTGCACCAATCAAAAAAGGTGAAAAGCTAGGTTACATCACAGTCACTCCTAAAAAAGGAGAAGATTACGGGTACATCAACGGAGATCAGGTTAAGGTTAACGTCGTAGCTGCTGAATCTGTTGAAAAGGCAAACTGGTTCGTACTATCAATGCGAGCGGTTGGCGGATTCTTTGGTGACGTATGGAGCAGTGTAGCTTCCACTGTTAAAGGCTGGTTTTAAGTTTCACGTATAAAACGGTTGCGTAATGTATAAAATTATAGTACATTATGGAAAACAATCTGATTATATAAGAAAGCAATGACAGGAAATAGTAACAAGTATTTCTTTCTATAGAGAGCCGATGGCTGGTGGAAATCGGTGTAAGAGTTTTGTGAATCCCTCCTGGAGCAGAGTATGGAAAGCCTTTTGGGTCAGTAAGTACTTTCGGTTAAAAGCCGTTATCGTGATAAGTGGTAGGCGTTTTTTAATAGGCCTTCAACTAGGGTGGCAACGCGGGTTAACTCTCGTCCCTTCTTCAGGGGACGGGAGTTTTTTGCGTTCTTTGATAAAACATCAAAATATTAAGGAGGAACTGAAAATGTTGGATTTGAAATATGTAAGAAATAATTTTGAAGAAGTGAAGCGTGTATTGCAATTTAGAGGAGAAGATTTGACCGATTTAGGTAAATTCGAGGAACTTGATGTAAAGCGTCGGAATTTGATTGCTGATACGGAAAAGTTGAAAAGCCAAAGAAATGAAGTTTCACAGCAAGTGGCCGTATTGAAACGGGAAAAAAAAGATGCAGATCAGCTGATTGCCCAAATGCGTGAAGTTGGTGACCGTATCAAAGGATTCGATGATGAACTTCGTGAAGTGGAAGCCCAGTTAGAAACATTACTTCTTTCCATTCCGAACATTCCGCATGAAAGTGTGCCTGTTGGTGAGACGGAAGACGATAATGTCGAAATCCGTAAATGGGGAGAGTTACCGGAATTCAAGTTTGAACCGAAACCACACTGGGATGTAGCCGGAGATCTAGGCATCCTGGATTTTGAACGGGCAGCAAAAGTGACCGGAAGCCGATTTGTATTTTATAGGGGTCTTGGTGCTCGATTAGAACGTGCATTAATTAGCTTTATGTTAGACCTTCATGTTGAGGAACATGGATATGAAGAAATGCTGCCACCATATATGGTTAACCGTGCAAGCATGACTGGCACAGGTCAATTGCCAAAATTCGAAGAGGATGCTTTCCGTATTGAAAGTGATGATTACTTCTTGATTCCTACAGCTGAAGTCCCGGTGACAAACTTCCATCGTGATGAAATCATGAGCATGGACGATCTGCCGATAAGCTATGCGGCATACAGCGCTTCTTTCCGTTCAGAGGCAGGATCTGCAGGTCGTGATACCCGCGGGTTAATTCGTCAGCACCAGTTCAATAAAGTTGAACTAGTTAAATTCGTGAAGCCGGAAGATTCTTATGCAGAATTGGAAAATCTCACGGGTCATGCGGAGAAGGTCCTTCAATTGCTAGGACTACCATACCGAGTGCTGAGCATGTGTACGGGAGATCTTGGCTTCACTGCTGCTAAAAAGTATGATATCGAGGTTTGGATCCCGAGTTATGGAACGTACCGCGAAATTTCTTCTTGCAGTAACTTTGAAGCATTCCAGGCTAGACGGGCCAATATTCGCTTCAGACGTGATGCAAAAGGCAAACCGGAACACGTCCATACTCTAAATGGATCAGGTTTGGCAATCGGCCGTACAGTCGCTGCCCTTTTGGAAAATTACCAGCAGGAAGATGGCAGTGTTATCATTCCTGAAGTATTACGTCCATATATGCGCGGTGCGGAAGTCATTAAACCGTAAGTCAAAAGGAATCAGCTTCTGATTAAGGAGGCTGATTCCCCTTTTTATCAAAGTTTAAAAATTATTTTAAAAAAACTTTATAGAGCGCTTGACTTTAATTTTAATTCCATGTAATATAATAAATGTTGATACGGAGGTATACCCAAGTCCGGCTGAAGGGATCGGTCTTGAAAACCGACAGGGGAGTCAAATCCCGCGGGGGTTCGAATCCCTCTACCTCCTCCATAACTTATTAATAACCACAGCGCATAAATTGGATATCGATGAATTCCGTTGCAGATATGTAACGGAATTTTTGTTTTCTAATATATTAAAAAACCACCGGATAACCGGTGGTTTTTCTTTTTATACATTTCGCAGCAACTTGGTTTGCTCCATATATTCGGCAATCCGTTTTATAAGAGGTTCGATGCTTGCTTCATCCTGCATAAGGTCATATTCGTTTATATTTAATCGTAGGACAGGGCAGGCGTTGAATTGATCAATCCATTCCTCGTAACGGCCGTGCATTTCCTGCCAATATTCAATTGGGGTATGCTGTTCCATTGGACGGCCGCGTTCTTGGATCCGGTCGAGGATATCATCAAGCGAACCTTCGAGATAGATTAGTAAATCAGGGTGCGGGAAGTATGGCGTCATTACCATGGCATTGAAAAGGCTTGTATACGTTTCGTAGTCCACATCATTCATCGTGCCTTTTTCATAATGCATTTTTGCAAATATCCCTGTGTCTTCATAAATGGAACGGTCTTGGATAAAACCACCGCCATATTCGAAGATTTTTTTTTGCTCTTTAAAACGTTCAGCGAGGAAATAGATTTGCAGGTGGAAACTCCAGCGATTAAAATCATCGTAAAACTTATCCAGGTAGGGGTTCGTATCAACCTTTTCAAAGGATGTCCTGAATTGAAGGGCATCGGCTAACGCATTGGTCATGGTCGATTTTCCTACGCCAACCGTCCCTGCTATCGTGATGACGGCGTTGTTTGGAATATTATATTTCTTTCGTAAGTTCATTTGACTTTACTCCTTTGTGCAGGGCATTCTCTATTTGACTGATTATCGTTTTCAAATCATCCTTGTTCCCGACAAAATCCAGCTCATCTCCGTTGAATGTAAGAACAGGTATGTCAGGGTGCTGTTTCTCAAATGTTTCCATGAATGTTCGATAATCCGCGGATAACTGCTCTAAATAAATGGAGGATATATTTTTTTCGAATTCACGACCTCTTTTACCGATTCGGGAAAGAAGAGTATCAAGACTTGCGTTTAAATAAATCACCATATTAGGTTTAGGCATATCCCGTGTTAAAATATTGAATATTTCAAGGTATTTATTGTATTGTCCGTTCTTTAACGTTCGTTCAGCAAATATCAAGTTCTTGAATATATGGTAATCAGCCACCACGGCTTGGTCATTAGTAAGATACTTTTTATCGATATCTTCCAATTGTTTATAACGGTTACACAGAAAAAACATTTCTGTTTGAAAGCTCCACTCATCAATATCTTTATAGAATTTCCCGAGAAATGGATTTTCATCAACAATTTCCTTCAATAATGAAATTTGAAAATGATCTGCGATAACTTTTGCAAGTGATGTTTTTCCCACGCCGATTGGACCTTCGACAGTGATAAATGGGGTGGATTTCATCCAATCTGTCCTCCTTCAATGAGGTATCAAGCTGAAATTCCCGGTTATTAGGTTTTTCGCCAAGAGATATTGTATCACAGACTTGGGACTTTAGTGACATTTTTGTCAGGTTGATAAAGAAAGAGAATGAAAGAGTGTTATCGGGGATGTATGTAGGTTAGTGCCCTTGTTCAATTGAATGCTTAAATGTCTTCACCTTCTTTTATGGACGCCTTGAGAACATGGTTCATCATCTTTAATGCGTAATGATTATCTTCCTTTGATGCAGAAGCGATGCAATCCTTCGGAATCCATAATTTATATTCCCGCATATAGGCATCATTGGCCGTGAATAGGACGCAGATGTTGCCAGCTATTCCAGTAATGATCAGGGTTTCCACGTTTAATCGTTTAAGCAGTGTATTGAGTGCCGTCCCATAAAATGCGGAATGCTTCGGCTTGATGAGAAAGAATTCATCCTGTTGAGGTTTTATTCTTTCGATTAATGAGGCATTCCCTTCATTTTTACATCTAGCAATAATTTTATCGAAGTCAGCCTGCCATAAATCATAATGATCGTTGATATAAATGATTGGAAAACCCTTTTCTTTCATTTGCTTTTTTAATTTCAAAATCGGATCGACGATAAGCTTCGTATGTGCAAGGAGCATATTCCCGTATTTGAAATCAAAATCATTGATCATATCAATGATAAGCAATGCAAAAGAAGGCGTTTCAGGTCGATTCATGGTATATCCTCCTGTAATGTGAGAATTTACTTGCAGCACGTATGCCGCATGCGTTACTATTCATTAGAACAAGTAGTATGACCTTTATTTTGTCTTATATTTGTCTGTTTACTCCTACTTAATATAAGGGGGTTTTTTTATGAAGGATGATGTTTATTACATGAATTTAGCCTTAAAGGAAGCGGAAAAGGCGCAGATGTTGAATGAAGTGCCGATTGGCGCTTTAATCGTAATAGATGATCAAGTTATTTCGACGGGGCATAACCTGAGGGAAACGGAACAGAATGCGACGGCACATGCGGAGCTGCTTGCGATCAATGAGGCTTGCCGTGCTACTGGCAGTTGGCGTCTTGAAGATGCGACATTATATGTAACGCTGGAGCCCTGTCCCATGTGTGCTGGTGCCATCTTGCAATCAAGGGTAAAAAGGGTTGTTTTTGGAGCCCATGACCCAAAGGCTGGCTGTGCAGGGACATTCATGGATTTACTCCAAGATGAACGCTTCAACCATCAATGTGATGTAACAAGCGGTGTATTAGGGGAAGAGTGCGGCTGGATATTGACTTCATTTTTTAAAGAACTTAGGGATAGAAAGAAAAGGTTGAAAAGAGAGCAAGCACTCAAAATTGCCGAGGAAAATAAATAGGTGAAAACGAATGTTGAAGATGAGGCTTTGCTTCATTTGATAAATTTGGAATCAAACTGTCCATGAACAACACTTGCGTTTTTTTTGTTACCTTAGTATAATGAATTATGCGTCGACATGACGCTTTGAATTTGGTATTACTTTTGCCGTGCTAGACGGGGAGGTAGCGGTGCCCTGTACTCGCAATCCGCTCTAGCGAGGTTGAATCCCTTCTCGAGGTTAGCATTCTGTAGGGCCTGCCTTAAGTAAGTGGTGTTGACGCCCGGGTCCTGCGCAATGGGACTCCATGAACCATGTCAGGTCCGGAAGGAAGCAGCATTAAGTGGAAGTTCTCATGTGCCGCAGGGTTGCCTGGGCCGAGCTAACTGCTTAAGTAACGCTTATGGTTGCTAATCGACAGAAGGTGCACGGCAGTTATTTTACATAAACAAAAAACTCATTCGTATCGGGTGGGTTTTTTTTTATGCCAAGAAGGTAAAGCGCTTGGCATTTTTGAAAAAAATGAGACAATGATAGAATTTCTTTTTAGACTTTGATATTAAGGAAATCAGTAATGTATAATAAACAAGGTGGAGAAAAAAAGGAGGGATTTCCGTGGGGTATCAAGCATTATACCGGGTATGGCGGCCACAACAATTCATTGATGTAGTCGGGCAGGAACATGTAACGAAAACGTTGCAGAATGCCTTGGTCGGGCAGAAGGTTTCGCATGCCTATTTATTTTCCGGTCCGCGTGGAACAGGGAAAACAAGTGCTGCCAAAATTCTGGCAAAAGCAGTGAATTGTGAGCATGCCCCGACAAGTGAGCCCTGTAACGAATGTGCTACCTGCCGCGGAATCACCGATGGCTCCATATCAGATGTTATAGAAATTGATGCAGCATCCAATAATGGTGTCGAGGAAATCCGTGACATTCGTGATAAGGTCAAATATGCACCGAACGCGGTTACATATAAAGTTTATATCATTGATGAGGTACATATGCTATCACAGGGTGCTTTCAATGCACTTTTGAAGACATTGGAAGAACCCCCGAAGCACGTGATTTTTATATTGGCGACGACTGAACCTCATAAGATTCCACTAACGATCATTTCCCGTTGCCAAAGGTTTGATTTTAAAAGGATCCAGCCTCAAGATATAGTTGGCAGGATGTCACAGATCATCGCAGAAACAGGTGTTTCATGTGATGAACAAGCCCTGCATATCATTGCGAGGGCAGCCGAAGGCGGGATGCGGGATGCACTAAGCCTTCTTGATCAAGCGATATCCTTCAGTTCAGAGACGGTTTCTGTGGAAGATGCATTGACTGTCACCGGTTCTGTTTCGCAGGCGTTTTTAAGCCGGCTGGCAAAAGCTATATATGATAAAGAAGTAGCGGTGGCACTTGAAGTCCTTGAAGAATTGCTGGCCATGGGAAAAGACCCGGCTCGGTTCATTGAAGACATGATTTATTATTTCCGTGACATGCTTTTGTTTCAAACGGCACCGGCACTGGCAGAATCCTTCGAGCGTGTTTTGATAGATCCCCAATTTAAGGAATTGGCAGAAGTGATCTCTTCTGAATCGATTTACTCCATTATCGAAAGCTTCAATCAAACACAGCAGGATATGAAATGGACAAATCATCCAAGGATTTTCCTTGAAGTGGCACTTGTGAAGTTATGTAATGAGCAAAGGCCAAATCAAAATGATAACGGGCAGCTGTTGCAGCTGCAGCAGAAAATAGAAGATTTAGAGAAGAAATTGATTGAAATGCAGAAAAACGGCATTCCGGCAGCCATGACAGAAAAGCCTGCAGAGCAGGCTAAGGTGCAAAGGGCCGTTAAAAAGGCATATAAAGCACCTGCAGGGAAGATCAATCAAGTTTTGAAACAAGCTACAAAGCCAGGTCTTAATGCTGTGAAAAGTAAGTGGGGGGAAGTGCTTGAGCAGTTAGGTCAGCAAAACCAAAAGTCATTGGCAGCTTTATTAACGGAGGCAGAACCTGTTGCTGCGTCAACTGAAGCTTTTGTGGTAAAATTCAAATATGATATTCATTGTCAAATGGCAATGGAAAATAACCGTTTCGTGGAAGTGATAGCCTCGATCATGCAGCAATTGACCGGACACCGAATGGAGATAGCTGGAGTTCCGGAGAGCCAGTGGCAAAGGTTGCGGGAGGACTTCATCTCAACACAGCAGTTCGACGGTCCCGAAGAAACGGAATCAAAAGAAGAAGACCCCTTTATAGCAGAGGCTAGAAAATTAGTCGGCGATGATTTACTTGAAATTAAAGAATAATTGGAGGTAAGGAAAATGGGTATGCGCGGCGGTAATATGCAGAACATGATGAAACAAATGCAAAAGATGCAAAAGAAGATGGCAGAGGCACAAGAAGAATTAGGTGAAAAAAAGATTGAAGGAACTGCTGGCGGCGGAATGGTAACGGTCATCGTGACTGGACATAAAGAAATCGTCGATGTAATCATCAAACCGGAAGTTGTCGATCCGGATGATATCGATATGCTTCAGGATTTAGTTCTGGCTGCGACTAACGATGCTTTGAAAAAGGCGGAAGAATTGACAAACCAAACGATGGGACAATTCACTAAGGGAATGAACCTTCCGGGTATGTTTTAAGCAAGTTCAAAAGAAACTTCCTTTCAGGGGGTTTCTTTTGAAATTTTTAGGAGGAATTCGATGCATTATCCAGAACCAATTTCCAAGCTCATTGACAGTTTTATGAAATTGCCGGGGATTGGTCCTAAAACGGCTGCTCGATTAGCCTTTCATGTATTAAGCATGAAGGAAGATACTGTTTTGGATTTTGCAAAGGCACTTGTTAATGCTAAGCGGAATCTTATGTATTGCTCAGTCTGCGGTCATATTACCGATCAAGATCCCTGTTATATCTGCGAAGATCAAAAGAGGGACAGAAGTTTGATTTGTGTGGTTCAGGACCCTAAAGATGTAATAGCTATGGAAAAGATGAGAGAGTTCAATGGTTTATACCATGTACTGCATGGCAGTATTTCCCCGATGGACGGAATCGGTCCGGAAGATATAAATATTCCTGATTTATTAAAGCGCCTGCAAGATGAAACAGTGCTGGAGGTCATTTTGGCTACTAATCCTAACATTGAAGGTGAAGCGACAGCCATGTATATTTCGCGGTTGCTTAGACCTTCAGGAATTAAAGTGACCCGAATTGCCCACGGACTTCCTGTTGGCGGAGATTTGGAGTATGCGGATGAAGTGACGCTATCAAAAGCAATTGAAGGAAGAAGAGAAATATAAGGTAGCTGGGAGGACTTCACTTGTTCTTTCGTAAAAAAAAGAAACTTCGGAATGAATTCAATGATTCATTAATCGAAGAGCTTGAACAGTTGAAATGGAATTGGCATAATCAAAAATCACTACTTGAAAAAAGCGTTGATCCATCTGAGGAAGTAATCGCCCAAACGAGGCTGGCGGAAGTGAAATATTTCTACCTATTCAGGGAAGTTAAAAGAAGGAATGTCCGCTTAAAAAGATGATAAGGAAATGGCTGTGAAGGATTTCGTATTCCTCATGGCCATTTTTTCAGTTCTTAATCCATCGTTCCCTTCATATAAGTGTAGTACAAGCTTGCGGGGAGGAATGAGTTTGGAACCAGTTGTCTTTGTTGCCGTAATTGGCGGCCTGATTTTAATGCTCCTTATTATCGGGGCGCCATTAAGACCCGTCCGGTTCATAGGGCAGGGGATTATAAAGATCATTATCGGTGCAGCATTTTTGTTCTTTTTGAATACACTTGGGAATCAAGCGGGCATTCATGTCCCCATCAACCCTGTTACCTCGGCAGTCGCCGGCCTGCTTGGAATACCGGGAGTTGCCGCTTTGGCAGCCATTGGTTATTGGATTATCTAAAGGAAATGCGTAGAAGTCATTCTTATGAAAACCTCATGGATATCTCCATGGGGTTTTCATCATGTTATAGTTTTTTTAAAAAAACTAATTAAACCATTGACGATAACTCTTCAACCTGATAATATATTAGGAGTCGCCAATAACGACATCATAAATTGCTCAATCAAAAAAACAATATAAAAAAAGTTGTTGACATTAGATTGAGTAAGTGATAAGATAATAAAGTCGCTTACGAAGTAACGACAATAAATCGCTCTTTGAAAACTGAACAAAACAAAGCGCCAACGTTAAATTTTAAGTGAGCACACACTATTAAAAAAGCAAATGAGCAAGTCAAACATTTCTTCGGAGAGTTTGATCCTGGCTCAGGACGAACGCTGGCGGCGTGCCTAATACATGCAAGTCGAGCGAATCGACGGGAGCTTGCTCCCTGAGATTAGCGGCGGACGGGTGAGTAACACGTGGGCAACCTGCCTATAAGACTGGGATAACTTCGGGAAACCGGAGCTAATACCGGATACGTTCTTTTCTCGCATGAGAGAAGATGGAAAGACGGTTTACGCTGTCACTTATAGATGGGCCCGCGGCGCATTAGCTAGTTGGTGAGGTAATGGCTCACCAAGGCGACGATGCGTAGCCGACCTGAGAGGGTGATCGGCCACACTGGGACTGAGACACGGCCCAGACTCCTACGGGAGGCAGCAGTAGGGAATCTTCCGCAATGGACGAAAGTCTGACGGAGCAACGCCGCGTGAACGAAGAAGGCCTTCGGGTCGTAAAGTTCTGTTGTTAGGGAAGAACAAGTACCAGAGTAACTGCTGGTACCTTGACGGTACCTAACCAGAAAGCCACGGCTAACTACGTGCCAGCAGCCGCGGTAATACGTAGGTGGCAAGCGTTGTCCGGAATTATTGGGCGTAAAGCGCGCGCAGGTGGTTCCTTAAGTCTGATGTGAAAGCCCACGGCTCAACCGTGGAGGGTCATTGGAAACTGGGGAACTTGAGTGCAGAAGAGGAAAGTGGAATTCCAAGTGTAGCGGTGAAATGCGTAGAGATTTGGAGGAACACCAGTGGCGAAGGCGACTTTCTGGTCTGTAACTGACACTGAGGCGCGAAAGCGTGGGGAGCAAACAGGATTAGATACCCTGGTAGTCCACGCCGTAAACGATGAGTGCTAAGTGTTAGAGGGTTTCCGCCCTTTAGTGCTGCAGCTAACGCATTAAGCACTCCGC
>NZ_CP158190.1:32500-97500 GCF_040250305.1 Peribacillus frigoritolerans
CCTATACATCGTTTGAACGATGGGGGGACGCAGAAGGATAGGGTAAGCGCGCTGTTGGATATGCGCGTCCAAGCAGTTAGGCCGGAAACGAGGCAAATCCCGTTTCCATTAAGGCGGAGCTGTGATGGCGAGGGAAATATAGTACCGAAGTTCCTGATTCCACGCTGCCAAGAAAAGCCTCTAGTGAGATGTAAGGTGCCCGTACCGCAAACCGACACAGGTAGGCGAGGAGAGAATCCTAAGGTGTGCGAGAGAACTCTCGTTAAGGAACTCGGCAAAATGACCCCGTAACTTCGGGAGAAGGGGTGCTTTTTAGGGTGAATAGCCCAGAAAAGCCGCAGTGAATAGGCCCAGGCGACTGTTTAGCAAAAACACAGGTCTCTGCGAAGCCGCAAGGCGAAGTATAGGGGCTGACACCTGCCCGGTGCTGGAAGGTTAAGGGGAGAGGTTAGCGCAAGCGAAGCTTTGAACCGAAGCCCCAGTAAACGGCGGCCGTAACTATAACGGTCCTAAGGTAGCGAAATTCCTTGTCGGGTAAGTTCCGACCCGCACGAAAGGTGTAACGATCTGGGCACTGTCTCAACGAGAGACTCGGTGAAATTATAGTACCTGTGAAGATGCAGGTTACCCGCGACAGGACGGAAAGACCCCGTGGAGCTTTACTGCAGCCTGATATTGAATTTTGGTACAGCTTGTACAGGATAGGTAGGAGCCTGAGAAGCCGGAGCGCCAGCTTCGGTGGAGGCGTTGGTGGGATACTACCCTGGCTGTATTGAAATTCTAACCCGCGCCCCTTATCGGGGTGGGAGACAGTGTCAGGTGGGCAGTTTGACTGGGGCGGTCGCCTCCTAAAGAGTAACGGAGGCGCCCAAAGGTTCCCTCAGAATGGTTGGAAATCATTCGTAGAGTGTAAAGGCACAAGGGAGCTTGACTGCGAGACCTACAAGTCGAGCAGGGACGAAAGTCGGGCTTAGTGATCCGGTGGTTCCGCATGGAAGGGCCATCGCTCAACGGATAAAAGCTACCCCGGGGATAACAGGCTTATCTCCCCCAAGAGTCCACATCGACGGGGAGGTTTGGCACCTCGATGTCGGCTCATCGCATCCTGGGGCTGTAGTCGGTCCCAAGGGTTGGGCTGTTCGCCCATTAAAGCGGTACGCGAGCTGGGTTCAGAACGTCGTGAGACAGTTCGGTCCCTATCCGTCGCGGGCGCAGGAAATTTGAGAGGAGCTGTCCTTAGTACGAGAGGACCGGGATGGACGCACCGCTGGTGTACCAGTTGTCTTGCCAAAGGCATAGCTGGGTAGCTACGTGCGGACGGGATAAGTGCTGAAAGCATCTAAGCATGAAGCCCCCCTCAAGATGAGATTTCCCATGGCGCAAGCTAGTAAGATCCCTGAAAGATGATCAGGTTGATAGGTCAGAGGTGGAAGCATGGTGACATGTGGAGCTGACTGATACTAATAGATCGAGGACTTAACCAACGCTTTTTAAAAAATGAAATACCTTCTTATTATCTAGTTTTGAAGGAACAATGTTCCTCATATGTTTGGTGGCGATAGCGAAGAGGTCACACCCGTTCCCATTCCGAACACGGCAGTTAAGCTCTTCAGCGCCGATGGTAGTTGGGGGTTTCCCCCTGTGAGAGTAGGACGCCGCCAAGCCATTTATTAAGATCAGCCATCCGGCTGGTCTTTTTTTGCATAATGCTAAGAAAAATCATTGGATATGAAGGGATTATCGATTATGGAAACTTTTATAAAGACATACACGTAATGAAATTCTTCATCATACATTGTTAAAAGCATCCCCGGTTCTCTTAAACTATTTAAATTAATGTATGCGAACAATGGTTTTTGGGGAGAATGCAGGTATGGAGGTGGAGATGTTGGGGACAACAACAACCAAAACAACGGCAGGGGAAACATGCGCGGTTTGTGAAGAAATAAAAGGGATGGGTATACATCTATATACGACTTTTATTTGCGAGGAATGCGAAAGGGATATGATCGGGACGGATACGAACGACCCCAAATACCAATATTACTTAAAGAAATTAAGAAAAATCACTAATCCTGAAATATTATCATGAAAAAATAGTTTGTGGAAAGTTAAAGAGTCAGAGAAAAAAGAAATGGTGTGTTTCTTTAGTCTCTGATTCTTTTTTTGGTACTTTAGAAGAATGCTTGCCAACACGCTCCAAGCTGCAACCAGACTGTTTGGGGATACATAATCGCCTTCCTATTGTCGCAATATGAGATAAAATTGAACTTATTTGATAAAATGAAAAAAAACTAAGACGTGAGGGAAGAGAAAAATGAATCAATCTCAGACACCGTTGTTCGATGCAATGAGTGCATTTCATAAAAAAAGCCCAATATCCCTGCATGTCCCAGGACATAAAAATGGATGGGTGTTTAGTAAAAAGGGCCAAGCTTTATATAACCCCCTGCTTGGTATTGATGCCACGGAGTTAAGCGGTTTAGATGACCTGCATGCTCCAGAGGGCGCCATTTTAAAGTCCGAGCAACTACTCGCTGATCTATATGGGGTAAAGCGGAGTTATTTTCTCGTTAATGGGTCAACCGTAGGCAACATTGCCATGATTCTTGCTACCTGCCGGGAAGGCGATAAGGTCCTTGTCCAAAGAAACTGCCATAAATCAATTTTACACGGATTGATGTTAGCGAATGTACAACCGATCTTTTTACAACCGGCTTATTATGAGAAATGGGGCATTGCTGGCGGTGTAAGATCAAAATTAATTGAAGAAGCCTTGAGTGTACATCCAGATGTAAAAGCCATCATTGTTACCTATCCTAATTATTATGGTCTTGGTGAAGACTTGACGGAAATGGTAAGACTCGCACATCAAAAGGGGATTCCGGTTCTGGTGGACGAGGCACATGGCGCTCATTTTCAGTTAGGAAGTCCGTTTCCAAAGCCGGCCATTTTGGCAGGGGCAGATGCCGTTGTCCAGTCTGCGCATAAAACACTGCCGGCCATGACAATGGGGTCATTTCTTCATGTGAATTCATCCTTAGTTGATGTCGATCAAGTATCATTCTATTTACAAATGCTTCAGTCGAGCAGTCCATCTTACCCGATTATGGGATCGCTCGACTTGGCCAGGGCCTACTTAGCCGCTTTTACATCAGAAGATAAAAGTTCCCTTATTGAAAAGATATTAGATTTCAGAGGCGAATTAGGTGACCTGGAAACAGTAAGGGTGCTGGAGGCGCCACTAGGCATCGCGGCAGACCCGTTGAAAGTAGTCATTCAATCAACAAATGGTTTAAGCGGGTTTGAGTTACAGCAGCTATGTGAAGCCGAAGGCATTTTTACGGAATTGGCTGATCGTGATAATTTATTACTGATTTTACCCTTATTAAAAATGGGTGCCGAATTTCCTTTTCATGAAATCGTTCAAACTATAAAAAGTGCCACTGAAGGCAGAATTGGTTTAAAGGAAGCGAATCTTGGGGAAAGCTTGCCTGAACGAAGGTCAATGACAGGACTTGAAATGCCATACTCCGTCATGAAGCATAGTAAATCAAAACCTGTCGCATTACACAAAGCAGTGGGTGAGGTATCTGCCGAGATGGTCATTCCTTATCCACCGGGCATCCCTTTGATTATGTCCGGGGAAATGATTACTCCTGAACATATATCCATTTTGAGAAGCCTGCTAGAACTGGGATCAAGGTTTCATGGCGGTTCCTCCCTTTCAAACGGAGAATTGATCGTTTATGAAAGCGGGCAGACTGGTTAAAATGTTATACTACAAACAAAGAACCTTGGAGGTACATCGATGAAACGTGGTATTTTTATAACAATGGAAGGGCCTGAGGGTGCCGGGAAAACAACAATTGCCCAAATGCTTGGCAAGGCTCTGCAACAAGAAGGCTACCAAGTACTATTAACGCGTGAGCCAGGTGGAGTTCCCATTTCGGAGCAAATTAGGGAAGTGATCCTTAATAAAGATAATACAGCCATGGACCCGAGAACAGAGGCTTTATTATACGCAGCAGCAAGGCGTCAGCATTTAGTGGAAGTGGTCATGCCGGAGTTGGAACGAGGGGGAATTGTCCTCTGTGACCGGTTTATAGACAGCTCGTTAGCCTATCAGGGCCATGCAAGGGGTTTGGATATAGAAGAAGTTTACAATATCAATAAATTCGCAATAGGAGATATGATGCCAGATGCCACGCTCTTTTTTGATATCGACCCAGAAGAGGGATTAAGACGTATCCAGTCCAATGGGGAAAGGGAAGTGAACCGGCTGGATCTTGAAGCCCTCGACTTCCATAAAAAAGTTTGTGAGGGGTATCAGTTCATTATAAATAGATGGAAAGACCGTTTCATCATCGTGGATGCAGGCCGGACAATAGATGAAGTACTTGAAGAAACGAAAGCCAGCTTGTTGGATTTTTTAGCGAAAGCGGGAAACTGAATATATAGGTTTCCATATTATTCAACCAATACTATTCCAGGTAAGGACTAGTTGATATAATGGAGTTAGTAAAAATTCAGAGTAACCGGAGGATGATGAAAATGAAAATGATCATTGCTGTCGTACAAGACAAGGATAGTCATCGCCTGCTGAATCAATTAGTGGAAAATAATTTCGGAACGACCAAGCTAGCCAGCACTGGCGGGTTTTTAAAATCAGGTAATACGACTTTCATGATTGGCACAGAGGATGAACGTGTTGACCAAGCCATTCAGATAATCAAACAGAATTGTCAGTCACGATCCCAATTAGTATCACCGGTTTCACCGATGGGCGGGAATGCCGAGTCCTATGTACCTTACCCAGTGGAGATTCAAGTAGGCGGAGCGACCATTTTTGTTCTGCCGGTTGAAAACTTTTTACAATTTTAACGGTTAGTTTCAGGGAGGTTCATTATGAAAATCAACCATGATATCCCTATTAAGCTGGATAAATCGCGTCAGGATGCCAAACAGTTTCAAACTGGAAATGGAAGATTTCAACAAATGGTCCAGACACAGGATCAAAAGATGCAAATCCAAACATTAAACCGTTTGATAGGCGATATTGAAGGGGCGGGTCAGCGTTTAGTAAGGTCACGTACTTTTAGGGAATTGGCAAAATATAAAGCATTGGTGAAACGGTTTGTTAAAGAAGCGGTTGAATATGGACTGGAACTGAAACAATCTACGAGCTGGAACGAATATGGACAAAGCCGGCCGTTGAAAACCGTGGAAACGATAGATGCAAGATTAGTTGAGTTAAGCGAGGAAATTCTTAATAAAGAGAAAAGTTCGCTTGAAATATTGGAAATGATTGGCGAGATTAAAGGTCTGCTGATTAATTTATATACTTAAGTGAGTTGATGGTTTTGGATAAAACATGGCAGGACATGAGTGAAATTCAGCCGCAGGTAATGACGATGCTGCAAAATAGCATAACGAAGAACAGGGTGGCACATGCGTATTTATTTGAAGGGGAAAAAGGGACAGGTAAGCAAGAGATAAGCAATGCCTTTGCCAAAAGCTTACTATGTGAAGCCCCGACAGCAGGTTATGAGCCATGCGAACTTTGTCGGAATTGCAAACGGATTTCAAGTGGGAATCATCCTGATGTCCATTTGATAGAAAGAGACGGTCTCTCAATAAAGAAAGAACAAATCAAGGGGCTGCAGGAAGAATTTTCGAAAAAAAGTGTAGAGGCAGATCGAAAGGTTTATATGATTGCCGATGCGGACAAAATGTCGGTGGGGGCAGCCAACAGTCTATTGAAATTTTTAGAAGAACCTTCGGCTGATACTGTAGCAATATTGATGACCGAACAGCTTCAGAGGATTCTACCGACTATATTATCTAGGTGCCAAGTAATTTCATTCAAACCATTATCTCCGGAGAATGTGAGACGGAAGCTGATAGAACAGGAGTTAGAACCACAGCTGGCTTCGGTCATCGCACACATAACACAGAATGTGGAAGCTGGAATCGAGCTTAGCCATGATGAATGGTTTGTACAAGCTCAAAAAATAGTGGTAAAATTATATGAAGTGTTAAAACTCAATTCCTTGAAGGCATTGCTGTACCTTCAGACGGATTGGTCCACACACTTTAAAGAAAGAGAACAGGTTGACAGAGGTCTTGATTTGTTACTTCTTATATATAAGGATTTATTATACATTCAGTTGGACAAAAAGGACTTCGTTGTATTCCAAAATAAACTGAAGGAATTTGAAACTCACGCTCTTCATCTTTCCCCAAGACGCCTTGCTGAACATATGGGTTGCATTTTGGAAGCAAAAAGGAAGCTGATGTCCAACACGAATCCACAGCTGTTGATGGAACAGCTTGTGCTGAATTTGCAGGAGGGATCATGATTTGTATGATGTTGTAGGTGTCCGTTTTAAAAAGGCGGGCAAAATATACTACTTCGATCCGGGTGAATTCACTATTCCTAAGGACGATTTTGTAATAGTGGAGACTGTCCGCGGTGTTGAATTCGGTAAAGTCGTTACAGCCCGGAAACAAGTAGATGAAAACGATGTTGTCCTGCCATTGAAAAAAGTACTTCGGGTCGCTGATGCAAAAGATAAGCTGATTGTAGACGAGAACAAGGCGGCTGCAGAAGAGGCTTACTCTATATGTTGTCAAAAGGTTGTGGAGCATAAGCTGGATATGAAGCTGGTTGATGTGTCATATACTTTCGACAGAAATAAAGTCGTGTTTTATTTTACAGCGGATGGTCGCGTGGATTTCCGTGATTTAGTCAAAGATTTAGCTGCCATATTCAGAACTCGCATAGAACTGCGCCAAATTGGGGTTAGGGATGAGGCAAAGATGCTTGGTGGCATCGGACCTTGTGGCAGAATGCTTTGTTGCTCCACATTTCTTGGGGATTTTGAACCGGTTTCCATCAAAATGGCGAAGGATCAGAATTTATCATTAAACCCTACAAAAATCTCAGGTTTATGCGGTCGATTGATGTGCTGTCTGAAATATGAAAATGATGAGTATGAAAGTGCGAAGGAAATGCTTCCTGATTTAGGTGAAATGATTAATACGCCTGGTGGCAAAGGCAAGGTAGTGGGGCTTAATATTCTAGAACGCGTACTTCAGATTGAACTAATCGAGCAAGAAAGAGTATTAGAGTATACTCTAGATGAGATTCTAAAAGAGGGAGCCGTTTCTATTCAAGCCACAGATTATTAAGGTGGTGGGAGAGCGTGGATAAGAAAGATATTTTTGAGTCGGTGACCAATATGGAAACCCAGATAGGCCAATTATATAAGCAGCTTGGAGAATTGAAGCAGAACTTAGCTGAAATCCTTGAGGAAAATCAGTCGCTCAAGCTGGAGAACGAGCATTTGCGCCATCGGTTGGGCCTTGTGGAAGTCGAAACTGCTCCTGCTGCAGTAAAGGTCAAACAAAAAGTGAAAAACCGTACTGCAAGTGCGGACAAGGTTATGGATATCGGGGAAGGCTATGATAATTTAGCCCGTATCTATCAAGAAGGCTTTCACATTTGCAATCTGCATTTTGGCAGTTTAAGAAAAGAAGGAGATTGCCTGTTCTGTTTATCTTTTTTAAACAAGAAGTGATAATGGAATAATATAAAAGATGTTCCATCTCTTTTACGTGATAGATAGACCGTTTACAATATATAGTGATTCGGGGTCTGACGCATACTATGAGTCAGGCCCCTTTTTGTACGATAGTAATGTCGAAGCATGGACCTTGAACATGCTTTTTTCCATACATGATTAGGAGGGTAACAGCAATGGTAGAACTTAAAGGAGATGAGCGCCTGGATTATCTATTGGCTGAGAAATTAAGGATCATCCAGAGCCCGTCGGTGTTCTCTTTTTCATTAGATGCCGTTTTATTATCAAGGTTCGTAAATGTCCCGATCCAAAAAGGAAAAATCGTAGATCTTTGCTCAGGGAATGGGGTCATACCTTTGCTGCTGAGTACAAGAACGAAAGGGAAAATTACCGGTGTTGAAATTCAAGAGCGTTTATATGATATGGCCCAGAGGAGCATGGACTATAATGGCGTATCCTCCCAGATCGAGATGATTCATGGGGATATAAAGGAAATTCCTAAACAGATAGGGTATAGCAAATATGATGTCGTTACTTGCAATCCACCCTATTTCCCAACGCCATCCATCGAGGAAATTAACAAAAATGAACATTTTGCAATTGCCCGACATGAACTAATGTGTAATCTTGAGGACGTCATGCGTGTCTCAAGTCAGTTGCTGCGTCAAGGTGGGAAAGCGGCATTCGTTCATAGACCGGGCCGCCTGATGGATATCCTCCATTTCATGAGGATGTACAGAATAGAACCGAAGCGACTGCAATTCGTTTATCCAAAGAGTTCAAAAGAAGCGAATACGATTCTTATTGAAGGGATAAAGGACGGCAACCCTGATTTGAAGATTCTTCCTCCGCTTGTTGTCTATAATGATCAGAATGAGTATAATCCGGAAATCAGAAGGATTTTATATGGAGAGGAATAAGCATTATTTTTATGTTTTAAAATGCAGGGACGGAAGCTATTATGCCGGGTATACAAATAATTTGGACCGTAGGATTGATGCTCATAATCAAGGCAGGGGTGCAAAGTATACACGAGGCCGGACCCCGGTTGAACTGATTTATCATGAAATATTCGAAACACAGACATTGGCCATGCAGGCTGAATATAAATTCAAGCAATTAACAAGAAAACAAAAGCAAAAGTGGATGGCAAAGGAGGATACATGATATGTGGCAGCAAAAGAGTTTTGAAAAAGAAGGATTGGAGCCAGCTCTGTATCTGGTTCCTACACCGATAGGAAATCTTGAGGATATGAGTTTCCGGGCTTTAAGAATCTTGAAGGAAGCGGATGTCATTGCTGCTGAGGACACGCGAAATACGAAGAAATTATGCAACTACTTTGAAATTTCGACACCTATCGTCAGTTACCATGAACATAATAAGGAATATAGCGGGAAGCAGATGCTTGAGAGGCTTCGATCTGGAGAGGTCATTGCATTGGTAAGTGATGCGGGCTTGCCGACGATATCCGATCCGGGGTATGAACTGGTCAAAGAAGCCATTGCCGAACAGTTTAAAGTCATCCCGTTGCCTGGGGCAAATGCTGCATTAACTGCATTGATCGCATCTGGACTGACTCCGCAGCCTTTTTACTTTTATGGCTTTTTACAACGGGGAGCAAAAGAAAAAAAGAAGGAGCTGGAAAAATTAAAAAAAATGGAGTCGACTTGGATCGTTTATGAGTCGCCACATCGCTTGAAAGAAACATTGAAACATATGCATGAAATTTTAGGTGACCGTCGTATAGTATTATGCCGCGAATTGACCAAGAAGTTTGAAGAGTTCATCCGAGGGACTGTGAGTGAAGCATTGACGTGGGCGATGGAATCCGAAATTCGCGGAGAGTTCTGTTTAATAATAGAAGGAGGGCAATGGTCGGAGGAGGAACCTGAAGAAGCTTGGTGGATGGCCCTTGACATCGTCGGTCATGTTAATCATTATATGGAAACCAAGCAGTTCACTTCAAAGGACGCAATCAAGCAGGTCGCAAAAGATCGCAATATGCAAAAACGGGATGTATATCAAGCATATCATATTGATATACAAGAATAATAAACATAAAAAAACTTCCGAAGACCGGAAGTTTTTTTATATCATTTATTTAGAAGCAGTGAAGTTTTGTTGAATTTCTTGAATAAGTAATTCTGCACCTTCACGACTAAGGATCAATTTACCATTAGCAAGTGTAAGGTTGTTATCGGAAACTTCACCTGTAACTTGGCAAGTCATGTTTGGTTTGTATTTTTTCAAGATGATGCGCTCATCATCAACATAGATTTCAAGAGCGTCTTTCTCAGCGATACCCAATGTACGACGAAGTTCGATTGGAATAACCACCCGGCCTAACTCATCAACTTTACGAACAATACCTGTAGATTTCATTTTTTTTTCTCCTCTCAGTTACAATCTAGTACCCTATTTCTATTTTTTTCGCCATTATTCGACAAATTTTTTTATAAATTTATAATACCAGCCATTCCCAAATTCGTCAATGATTTATTTTCATTTTTTTGTAAGAAATAGCATGGCCCATTTGTGTAACAAAAAGGCTTTTAAAGAGAAAAAATCGGTTATGCCTTTAAAAGTAAAGAAATAGCAAGGCTACAAAGAACCCCTCACTTCACCAGATTTCGACAAAGTGTGCATATAAAACATACTTCATTATTATATGATTAAATATAATTTAGTTTCAAAACAAAAGTTCTGAATTAAGGATAATTTTCTGAAAAAGTATGAATATGTGAGTTGTTGCACAAAAAAAGAAATTTAGGTATATTTTGTTGAGGTAAGAGGTAATGCTGTCATAAGGGAAGTTCACGTCCAGATCACTTATTTTTAAATATAATTTTTTTAATTCTATTAACACATGATTAGATTAGTGATTATTGTCGCATATAGCGTTAAAATAGAGATAATAACTTAAATATATTCTTATGGCTTGGGTCAATCCTTTAGCCGGTTTTTCAAAAGATGAGGAGGGAACGTAGTGCAAGATAAATTAAAAACATTCTATATCACGACACCCATATATTATCCGAGTGGTAATTTACATATAGGGCACGCGTATACGACAGTTGCAGGGGATGCCATGGCTCGTTATAAAAGGATGCGTGGTTTCGATGTCATGTACTTAACAGGCACTGATGAACATGGTCAAAAAATCCAGCGTAAAGCGGCTGAGGAAGGAATCACTCCACAGCAATATGTAGATAATATCGTATCAGGGATTAAAGAGCTCTGGGAAAAGCTTGATATTTCATATGATGATTTCATAAGGACCACGGAAGATCGCCATAAAGAGGTTGTTGCCAAGATATTCAAAAGGCTATTGGACCAGGGTGATATATACTTGGACCAATATGAAGGGCTATATTGTACACCTTGCGAATCTTTCTTCACGGAACGTCAGGTGGAAGAAAGCAATGGGAACTGTCCTGATTGCGGCAGGCCTGTTGAGAAGGTGAAAGAGGAATCTTATTTCTTTAAGATGAGTAAATATGCGAATCGGTTACTGAAGTTTTATGAGGAAAACCCGGATTTCATTCAACCGGAATCCCGCAAAAATGAAATGATCAATAACTTCATCAAGCCTGGATTGGAAGATCTGGCCGTTTCACGTACTACTTTCGATTGGGGCATCAAGGTGCCGGGAGATCCAAAGCATGTTATTTATGTCTGGATAGATGCTTTGACCAATTATATAACGGCATTAGGGTACGGAACGGATAATGATTCTAAATACTTGAATTATTGGCCGGCCGATGTACATCTGGTCGGAAAGGAAATCGTGCGTTTCCATACGATCTATTGGCCGATCATGTTAATGGCTCTTGATGTGCCGCTTCCAAAGAAAGTCTTTGCCCACGGATGGCTTCTCATGAAAGATGGTAAAATGTCCAAATCAAAAGGGAATGTAGTGGATCCCGTTACATTGATTGATCGTTATGGTTTGGATTCTTTACGCTATTATTTATTGCGTGAAGTTCCATTTGGTTCTGATGGAGTATTTACACCGGAAGGGTTTGTTGAACGGATTAATTTTGACCTGGCAAATGATTTAGGGAATTTATTAAATCGAACAGTAGCAATGGTCAATAAGTATTTTGATGGTGTAATTCCAAATTACGATGGATCCAATGGTGAATTCGAAAAGGCTTTGCTTGAAATGAATCAAGATACGGTAGGCAAGTATGAGGAAGCAATGGAAAACATGGAATTTTCAGTTGCACTAACATCCATTTGGCAACTCGTGAGCAGAACTAACAAATTCATTGATGAAACCCAGCCATGGACTCTTGCTAAAGATGAATCAAGGAAAGCAGACCTTGCTAGTGTCATGGTTCATTTGGCGGAATCATTACGCAGGACAGCAATCCTTTTGAAACCGTTCTTGACTCAAACACCAGAAAAAATCTTTGCTCAGCTTAGCATCAAAGATGATGTGTTGAAATCCTGGGACAGTTTAGCGGAGTTCGGTCAAATTCCTGCTGAAACAAAAGTTTTGAAGGGAGACCCGATCTTCCCTCGTTTGGATATGGAAGAGGAAGTTTTATATATTAAAGAACAAATGCAGGGTGATGCACCTAAGGCCGAGGAAAAAGTGGAAGTGGCGATTCCCGAGGTTGATGAGATCACTATTGATGACTTTACAAAAGTGGAGCTACGTGTTGCTCAGGTCATGGAAGTTGAACCAGTAAAGAAGGCGGATAAGCTTCTTAAACTTCAGCTAGATTTGGGCTATGAGAAACGGCAAGTCGTTTCGGGCATTGCACAGCATTATAAACCCGAAGATTTAGTGGGCAAAAAAGTGATATGCGTAACGAATTTGAAACCTGTTAAACTTCGTGGCGAGCTCTCGCAAGGAATGATTTTGGCGGGAAGCCAAGATGGTGTACTCTCAGTCGCTACAATAGATTCATCGATCCCAAATGGTTCAAAGGTGAAATAAACCGATGAAAACATAAAGGTGTTTCATATGAAACATTTTTATGTTTTTTTCTTTATGCTTTTGGAAAAAGTACTTTTATACAGGTTTTGTTTTTGGTATTGAATTTATTTGTTGAGCATATAAGGTCCTTTGTAATCTGTTTGTTACCTAAATGTGAAACATAAAACTTTCATTTTTTTATAAAATAGTGCTAGAAAGGAAGAAAAATAATGTTATTTGATACACATGTACATGTTAATGCGGAACAATTCAACGAGGATCTCGAAGACGTAATAGAAAGAGCTAAGGAAGCAGGAGTCAATAATATGGTAGTCGTTGGTTTTGACCGGCCTACTATTATAAGGGCAATGGAATTGATAGAAGCTTATGATTTCATGTATGCCGCAGTCGGCTGGCATCCTGTCGATGCTATAGATATGACAGAAGAGGACTTACAATGGATCGAGGAATTATCCAACCATCCAAAGGTTGTGGCCATTGGTGAGATGGGCCTGGATTATCATTGGGATAAATCACCGAAAGATGTTCAAATGGAGGTGTTCAGGAAGCAAATCCGATTGGCAAAAAAGGTGGGGCTGCCCATTATCATCCATAATCGGGAAGCGACCGCGGATATCGTGAACATACTCAAGGAAGAAGAGGCATCAATGGTTGGAGGCATCATGCATTGCTTTAGCGGAAGTGCGGAAACGGCTTTGGAATGCATCAATATGAATTTTTATATTTCATTGGGTGGCCCTGTGACCTTCAAGAATGCAAAAAAACCAAAGGAAGTGGCAGCGGTCGTACCTTTAGACCGTTTACTGATAGAGACTGATTGTCCATATTTGGCTCCCCATCCTTATAGAGGGAAGCGTAATGAACCTTCGTATGTGAAGCTTGTTGCTGAACAAATTGCAGAAATCAAACAACTTACAATAGAGGAAGTTTCCCAGGCGACAACAGAAAATGCCAAGAAATTATTCGGCATTAACTGACATTTTATTTTACAATATCTCCCGGGGTTCGCTAGCTAAAATCGCATTTTTTTAAAGTTTCTACAAATCTCGCTCCAACTATAGGCTTATTATGTCGAGAAGTCACCCTTTCCTTTTCAATATGGAATATGCATAATAGGTAGTAATTTCCTGAATGAGAAGTGAATGGGTTGACAGCTTGATAACTAAGTCTATATAATCACCGGGAGGAAGGAGGAGTTTTTCATTCTATTAAAAACTATGAAAAACCTTATTCCCAAACCTTTTGGGAAGAAGAGAATGGCAATTGCCATTTGCAGTGCTATTCTTGTTTCTACAGCATTGGGAATACTAATATATCAAGGTACAAAGGATACAGTAACAATCATGTTAGACGGAAAAAAAGAGGTAGTGCGTACACACGCGGCTACTGTAAATGATATGTTGGAAGATTTAGAGATTACCGTTCAAGCCGCAGACTATGTCCATCCATCAAGAGCCACGAAGGTTGATGATGATTTGGAGGTGGTTTGGAAGCCTGCACAAAAAATCGTCATGGTACAGGATGGTAAGACGGAGGAAGTCTGGTCCACTGCCGAAACAGTAGATGAACTTTTAAAAGATCAAGATCTTAGTGTGAAGGAACAGGATAAGATCACCCCTTCAAAAAATACGAAGCTGAAAGCGAATATGGAAGTTGCCATAGACAAAGCCTTTTCACTGAAATTAGTGGTAGGTGGAGACGAAAAGCAGGTATGGTCAACTTCGACTACTGTCGCTGACTTTTTAAAGCAACAAGGAGTAAAACTCAATGATTTGGATAGAGTTGAGCCAGAATTAACCGAAAAAGTTGAAGCTGAGAATACGGTAAACGTAGTTCGAATTGAAAAAGTCACCGATGTAGTGGAAGAACCAGTTGACTTTGCTGTCATAACAAAAAAAGATGACTCTTTATCAAAAGGGAAAGAGAAAATTGTCAAAGAAGGAAAAGACGGACTCATTTCCAAGAAATATGAAGTTGTTAAGGAAAATGGCAAAGAGGTCAAAAGAGAATTACTTTCAGAAAAAGTAGTTAATAAAAAGCAGGATAAAGTTGTAACGGTCGGAACTCGAACGACAGTTGCCCAGGCATCACGCGGAGTAACTAACGTTAGTTCTTCAAGTGGAAAAGAAATATACGTTTCATCAACAGCTTATACTGCCAGTTGTAAGGGCTGTTCCGGTGTCACTTCTACAGGTGTAGATCTTAAGAGTAATCCGGGTGCGAAGATCATTGCTGTCGATCCAAGCGTAATTCCTTTGGGGTCGAAAGTATATGTAGAGGGATACGGCTATGCTGTAGCTGCTGACAAAGGCGGAGCAATAAAGGGAAATAAGATTGATGTCTTCTTTTCCTCAAAAAATGATGCCTATCGTTGGGGTGTAAAGAGAGTAAAGGTTCGCGTATTGGACTAATAAGGTTTCTCTCGCAGGAGATGAATTCGTCTCCTGTTTTTTGCGTTTTATTTTCCACTTGTTGAAAAACCCTATGTAAAACTGTTTTAATAAGATAGACGTCTCACTATTCCATAAGATTTCAATTTATGTGTGTAAACTTTCATAAATGATCTTGACTGGATTCTCTATCCGGAAAAATTTTACGGGGGACCGGTTACGTTTATCCAAGAGCTAATCAAAGCGTTTGCGCTTTTCTGTATGGAGGAAACCATGAAGAAGATTAAAGAGATTATTGTTGTAGAAGGAAAAGATGATACGGTAGCGATAAAAAGGGCTGTTAATGCTGATACAATAGAAACCAACGGTTCTGCGGTGAATGAGTCCTGTATCGAGCAGGTGAGGCTTGCACAAAAGACGCGTGGAGCCATCATTTTCACAGACCCTGATTTTCCTGGTCAAAAAATCAGGAACATCATTTCAGAACAAGTAAAAGGCTGTAAACACGCCTTTTTAACGAAGGAGGAAGCCCTTCCTAAGTCAGGTAGAGGAATTGGTGTGGAACATGCTTCTCCTGAGGCGATTCGTAATGCTTTAAAGGATGCCCAGTTAATGGATGAAGAGGCTTCAGAAGAGATTTCACAGCAGGATTTAATAGATGCAGGTTTAATCGGGGGATCCGGTGCCAAGGAACGAAGGGAAAAACTTGGATCTATTTTAAAAATCGGGTTTACCAATGGTAAACAGTTATATAAGAGACTAAAAATGTTCCAAATATCAACTGATGCTTTTGAGAAAGCGATGGTACAGATAATTCAGGAGGAAAATAATGAATAAGGATATTGCAACCCCTGTCAGAACGAAAGAAATATTAAAGAAATACGGATTCTCCTTTAAAAAGAGCTTAGGACAAAACTTTTTAATCGATACGAATATCTTGAAACGTATTGTCGAACATGCCAATTTGACAGAGGAAAGCGGCGCCATCGAAATTGGGCCGGGAATCGGGGCATTGACGGAACAACTAGCGAAAAGCAGCAAAAAGGTTGCGGCCTTTGAGATTGATCAGCGTCTACTGCCCATCTTATCGGATACACTGTCTCCCTATAACAATGTAAACATCATTCACGGGGATGTTCTCAAGGCTGATGTCAAGAAGGTAATCGAGGAGGAATTCGCTGGCTTCTCGGACCTGATGGTTGTTGCAAATCTGCCATACTATGTCACGACGCCGATCATTTTAAAGCTATTGTCCGAGGACCTGCCCATTAGAGGCATCGTGTGCATGCTGCAAAAGGAAGTGGCTGATCGAATTGCCGCAAAACCTGGGACAAAGGAATATGGTTCTTTATCCATTGCGATTCAATACTATACCGAAGCCGAAACAGTGATGATCGTACCCAAAACGGTATTCATGCCTCAGCCTAATGTTGATTCAGCTGTAATTCGCCTTACCTTGCGCGATAAGCCAATCGTTGAGGTCCTGGATGAGGATTTCTTATTCACTGTGACCCGGGCGAGCTTTGCACAGCGCCGGAAAACGATTTTAAATAACTTAACCAGTCAGCTGCCGGATGGCAAGTCGAAAAAAGAACTCATACTTGCCGCTCTCGAAGCCGCAGAAGTTGATCCTTCCAGACGGGGAGAAACACTGAGCATCAAAGAATTTGGCCGCTTAAGTGATGCCTTATTGCCGAATTTCAAATAAAGATAATGTGAAAGATTAAAGTCGGAATGGGGTCACTCCCAGCTTCCGGCTTTTTTTATTTTGATATCGGCATACCATGATGGGCGTACCCAAAAATGTAATCAATCCCAACCTTTCACCATTCAAGAATGGTTCGCATAACTTAAGAATGAAAATAAACTAGGGCGGGCTGAAAATAAGTCTTCTCATGGGGTGGGGCCATGAATATTCAAATAAACGATATTGTCGGTCGGGTTTCTTATAAATGCGACGTGTTGTTCCGGGTAATCGATATCCGTGATATTGACGGAAGGCGTGAAGCTATTCTTTATGGGGAAGATATCCGACTGATTGCAGATGCACCTTTTCAAGATTTAATGATCATTAATGATAATGAAAGAAATGATCGACAAAGAACGAATGAGATACTTCAAGAACAATCTTACCGCTTATTAACACAAGATCTAGAGTTGCAACAACAAAAAAATGGCTATCAATCGAGTAATGGCTATCGGTATAGCGGTGAATATTTTCAGATACCAGGGAGGGTCCTCCATGTTGATGGGGATGCATCTTACTTAAGGAAATGCATGGAGCTATATCAGAAATTCGGTATTCCGGTCAATGGCATCTATTGCAATGAAAAGGAAATGCCCCAAAGAATAGGGGGTTTGTTGGACCATTATCGGCCGGACATTCTTGTTGTCACCGGTCATGATGCCTATTCAAAATCAAAAGGACCGATGTCCGATATCAATGCCTACCGTCACTCAAAGGATTTTGTACAGACAGTTAGAGAAGCACGAAGGAAGGTTTCCCATTTAGACCAACTGATTATATTTGCCGGGGCTTGCCAATCACATTTTGAATCATTAATCCAAGCGGGTGCAAATTTTGCAAGTTCACCCTCCCGTGTTAATATACATGCTCTTGATCCGGTATATATCGTCGGAAAGATAAGCTTTACACCTTTTTCCGATCATATTCATGTATGGGATGTCCTTCGGAATACATTAACGGGAGAGAAGGGTTTGGGGGGAATTGAGACTAAAGGGGTGTTACGGACCGGGTTGCCGTTCAAGCCATTTCAAGAAGAATGAACGAGCTGCATTTTGAAAGAATGCAGCTTGCTTTTGGTGGGGAAGAATTCGGATATCCTCACAAAAAAACGGGTTTTTTGTTTGGTAATGTCACTAAGTAATGATTTAACTACGAAAATTCGGTTTCATAATTAATGAAATAGTTCGTTTACATAATTTTTCATTTCCCAGGATATAATAAAATTGTTCGCGATTTTGCCGGATTTCAGATAAAAATATATTGACTACATTTTTAAGTGCTGATATAATTTATTATTTTGTTTGCGTATATTTGTAAATTGTGATATACTTAACTTAGTGAGGTGGACCGAAAATGCCAAAAACTCTAGCTGATATTAAAACTGCACTTGATTCAAACCTAGGTAAAAGATTGCTCTTAAAAGCAAACGGTGGAAGAAGAAAGACTGTAGAACGATTTGGAACTTTGGCGGAAACTTATCCGGCTGTTTTTGTAATTGAGCTCGACCAAGATGAAAATGCGTTTGAAAGAGTATCTTACAGCTATGCGGATGTTTTAACGGAAACCGTAGAACTAACATTTTTAAACAAACAACAAGAGATTTAACTTAGACGAGGCAGCGAACAACTATGTTTGCTGCTTTTTGTTTTGTATAAAATATCCTGTGAGTCCCAATAAAGGCTTATAAAGGATGTAATGAAATAGCGTATGATGCAAACACTAGGCATGTGACGGCATGTGAAAGGGGTTGCTTCGCTTGAGCAGGAAAAAAGGGATTATGTCAAATGGTCTTAAAGAGGAATTGGCTAAAGAACTTGGATTTTACGATGTTGTCCAGAAAGAAGGCTGGGGAGGAATCCGGGCGAGGGACGCAGGGAACATGGTAAAACTTGCTATCGAAAAAGCACAACGTCAATTGGTGAACAAGGAGTAAGATAAACACTTAATTGTATCATGCCGTCATGTTGAAAGTAGCCGGACTCTTTATGCAATGTATAGCTCTATTCATTTTTGCTTACATTGTAGTTAAGGAGTCTGGTTTTTTTATGTATCGGTAATTGCTATTTGGATATGTAGCAAGTCTTTTGGGATTCAGGAAGTGGCTGCTCTCCATGTGCCTACATGTGTCTATTCCCCTCTAAAGGCCAATCTTAGCTTCATTACATTGAAATTACGATGAAAAAACCTTTAGAATATAAACAAATATGATAGAATAGGACAAGAACTTTTAAGAACGTTAAAGTAGGTGGACATATTGAAGCTTATGGAAAAAGCCCCGGCTAAAATTAATTTGGCTTTGGATGTGCTTTTCAAACGGCCTGATGGGTATCATGAGGTGGAAATGATCATGACGACAGTCGACCTTGCCGATAGAATTGAACTAAAGGAAATAACGGGAAATCATATCCAAATTCTATCCCATAATCGATTTGTTCCGGATGATCATCGGAATTTAGCTTATCAAGCCGCATTTATTCTAAAGGAACGTTTTGGAATCAATAAAGGTGTTTCTATAACTATAGAGAAAAATATCCCTGTAGCCGCAGGGCTTGCTGGTGGAAGCAGTGATGCCGCAGCTACATTAAGAGGCTTAAATAGACTGTGGAAGCTAGGTCTTTCCATGGATGAACTTGCGGAAATAGGAGCTGAAATTGGCTCTGATGTTTCATTTTGTGTATACGGAGGTACGGCATTGGCCAGAGGGCGCGGGGAAAAAATCACGCATCTTCCTGCACCGCCAAAATGCTGGGTCATCTTGGCCAAACCGACGATCGGCGTTTCGACAGCTGATATATACAAAAGGCTCCAAACTTCAAAAATGGAGCATCCGGATGTACCTGGAATGATTACGGCTATTATGGAAAACAATTATCACGATGTATGCGAGGGGTTGGGCAATGTTCTGGAACAGGTGACATTGCAGTTATACCCAGAGGTTGCGAACATTAAAGATCAAATGAAGACATTTGGAGCAGATTCGGTCTTGATGAGCGGAAGTGGTCCGACCGTTTTTGGTTTGGTGGAACATGATTCGCGCATGCAAAGAATTTATAATGGACTTCGCGGATTTTGTGATCAAGTCTATGCAGTCCGTTTACTGGGTGATCGAAACAATCTTGAATAGAAACGTACATTAGTGGTATAGTTGCTATATAATATTCGGAATTCACAAAGGGGGTGTCTCAATGAAATTTCGTCGCAGCGAGAGGCTAGTCGATATGACCAATTATTTATTAGAACATCCGGGGGAACTTGTTTCGCTGACTTATTTTGCTGAAAGGTATAGTTCGGCAAAATCCTCGATCAGTGAAGATTTGACGATCATCAAAGATACCTTTGAACAACGCGGGATAGGATCTTTGACAACCGTTCCAGGTGCGGCCGGTGGAGTGAAATATATTGTTTCCATCAAGGAAGAGGAAGCCAATGCCTTCATTGACGGATTATGCGATACGATCGCTAGTCCTGAAAGGCTGCTTCCTGGCGGTTATCTATATATGACAGACATATTAGGACATCCGCAAACCGTGAATAAGGTTGGAAGGATAATCGCTTCAATGTATGCCAAGAAAAATGTCTCAGTCATCATGACAATGGCAACCAAAGGGATATCATTAGCATACGCCGTGGCAAATTATTTGAATGTTCCAGTTGTCATTGTAAGAAGGAATAATAAAGTAACGGAAGGTTCTACAGTGAGCATCAATTATGTTTCGGGCTCTTCAAAGAGGATTCAGACTATGGTACTCTCTAAAAGAAGCTTGGTTGAGGGTTCGAATGTATTAATTGTAGACGATTTCATGAAGGCTGGGGGTACCATCAACGGTATGGTCAGTCTATTGGATGAATTCAAGGCAACAGTTGCAGGAATTGCGGTGCTGGTCGAATCCGAACATACGGAGGAGTGCCTTGTCGAGGACTATGTTTCATTAATCAAGTTGACACAGGTGGTCGAAAGAGACAAGAAAATCAATGTCAGCCGAGGCAATTATTTTACGAAAAAGGATTAGGGGGAATCATTTCATGAAAACGATACATACGGATGAAGCACCGGCAGCGATCGGACCATATTCACAAGGCGTGATCGTGGATAAGTTATTTTTCAGTTCAGGACAGATTCCACTTACTGCTTCTGGTGAGATGGTTACAGGGGATGTCAAGGAACAAACACACCAGGTCTTTAAGAATCTCCAAGCTGTATTGAAAGAAGCTGGGGCTTCATTGGAAACTGTCATTAAGGCTACAGTATTCATTAAAAGTATGGAAGATTTCGGTTCGATTAATGAAATATACGGAGAATATTTTTCTGCTCACAAACCTGCTCGCTCTTGTGTAGAGGTTGCTCGGCTTCCGAAAGATGCACTAGTGGAAATAGAAGTGGTAGCGCTCGTTAAATAAACGGGCGTTTTTTTATTTTTTTGAAGGCAATTCGTAATGGGTAATTTTCCTGTAATATATGGGTGATTTTTAAAGTTTTTAAAAACTAGGCTGAATTTTCTAAAAAAATTACAGATAATAGAAGGAGTTCACGTTTTTTTGTTGAATATGTACTTTAAGTTTTAACAACAACAAAAAGGGATGGTGAGCTTAAATGGAAGTAACTGACGTAAGATTACGCCGTGTGAATACGGATGGTCGTATGAGAGCTATCGCATCAATTACACTGGATAATGAATTTGTGGTTCATGATATTCGTGTGATCGACGGAAACAATGGTTTATTTGTAGCAATGCCAAGTAAACGAACTCCAGATGGAGAATTCCGGGATATCGCTCATCCAATCAATTCCTCGACACGCGGGAAAATTCAAGAAGCTGTCTTGACAGAATATCATCGATTGGGAGAACTTGAAACTGAATTAGAGGAAGCTGGAGCAGGTGCTTCTTAAAATAACTTTACTTTTAAACTTTAAATTTATAATTCGTGCATCTAGAGCCTACTTCATAAGTAGTGCTCTTTTTTATTATTCAAAAACGGATAAGTTTAGAACTTTTCCGCTTATCATGCAGACATTTACTTTAATGAATTGTTAAACCTACGTTGTTATCTTCAAAAGTTTAAGTACCCGTCCTTTTTAATTTTTAAACCTTTTTGTCCACCCAGATATTGAAATTCCTGTAAGTGAGATTTAAGGGATACCACTTACTCTAGCCATCTGGCTGAAGATGAAATGTATTGGTAACCTGATTTCGGAATGGGAGTTAACAAAGGGTGAAGTATGCCCAAATGGCTTGTACATAGTGTATGGCGCACCATGGCAGTGTTTTGGGATAATGGGGGTCAACTGGTGTTCTAAAAGGCAGGAGACATTGTTTCTGTATTATGCCGTTAATGAAAATGACATCGAACATGATGTAAAATAATTCTCCAAGGTCCTATAATAACATTTTTAAGGCAGTTTGATATCGAACTTTTTTCACCTGATCGGTTGACAATTATATGTACTTTTAATTGTTACCTTGAAAAGAATCACTATTTGAGATAATATTTTTAGTGGATAAAAAGGTGAAAATGGAGGCCTGTTATGAGTAATCGTTATGCAATAATATTGGCCGCTGGGCAAGGTACTAGGATGAAATCTAAGCTTTATAAGGTTTTGCACCCTGTTTGCGGGAAACCAATGGTACAACATGTTATCGATCAAGTCAATCAACTTCAAATAGAAGATATTGTAACAGTCATCGGCCATGGAGCTGAAAAAGTTCAAGAACAACTTGGTGATTCATGCAAGTATGCCTTACAAGAACAGCAACTAGGTACGGCACATGCTGTAATGCAAGCGGAAAGCGTTTTATCCGTAAAAAATGGTACGACCCTTGTTATTTGCGGTGATACGCCTCTGATTAAAGCGGAAACGATGAAAGAGCTTATAGCATTGCATGAGCAAAGTCAGGCGAAAGCAACAATCTTAACAGCATATGCAGATAACCCTGCTGGCTATGGAAGGGTCCTTCGCGGTGAAGGCGGACTTGTAGAAAAAATCGTCGAGCATAAGGATGCCTCTGATGAAGAAAGATATGTTAAGGAAATAAATACCGGTACATATTGCTTCGACAATCAAGCATTGTTTAACGCGCTGACAAAAGTTTCAAATGAAAATGTCCAGGGAGAATATTACTTACCGGATGTCATTGAAATCTTAAAACAGGAAGGCGAAGTGGTGACGGCCTTCCAATCCAGTGATTTCGAGGAAACATTGGGTGTGAATGACCGTGTGGCTTTATCGCAGGCTGAACAAGTTTTACGGAAACGCATCAATGAAACGCATATGAGGAATGGTGTAACGATCATCGATCCGCTTACTACGTTCATTGAAGCGGATGTACAAATCGGGCAGGATACAGTCATTAACCCTGGGTCATTCATTAAAGGAAAAAGTATTATCGGGCAGGATTGCTTAATTGGCCCGAATACGGAAATCAGTAATTGTGAAATTGGTGATGGAACGGAAGTCCTCCAATCGGTTGTACATGAAAGCAGTATTGGAAGTTTTGTAAAAATCGGTCCATTCGCACATGTTAGACCTCAATCAGATATTAAGGATTCCGTTAAGATCGGTAATTTTGTCGAAATTAAAAAGACCGTTTTTGGCAAAGGAAGCAAAGTATCGCATTTGAGTTATATTGGTGATGCAGAGGTTGGGGAGAATGTTAATATAGGCTGCGGATCTATTACCGTGAATTACGACGGGAAAAATAAATATTTGACGAAGATTGAAGACAATGTTTTCATAGGCTGCAATTCTAATCTAGTTGCACCTGTAACGGTAGGAGAAGGAGCATATGTAGCTGCTGGGTCAACCATCACCCAAGATGTACCGCAGGATGCCCTATCCGTTGCTCGGGCTCGTCAAGTTAACAAAGAAGATTATGTCAAGAATTTGAAATTTAATAAATAACCGACGGAGGTCATCATGTCAAATCAGTATTTAGATCCTAATTTAAAAGTATTCTCTTTAAATTCAAACTTCGATTTAGCTCAGGAAATTGCTGCTGCAATCGGTGTTGAACTTGGAAAATGTAGCGTAACAAGTTTCAGTGACGGTGAAGTTCAGATTAATATTGAAGAAAGTATTCGTGGCTGTGACGTATACGTAATCCAATCAACAAGCCAACCAGTCAATGAAAATTTAATGGAACTTTTAATTATGATCGATGCTCTTAAACGTGCTTCAGCTAAAACGATCAATATTGTAATGCCATATTACGGTTATGCCCGACAAGATCGTAAAGCGCGTGCGCGTGAACCAATTACAGCTAAACTTGTCGCAAATCTTTTAGAAACGGCTGGTGCCCACCGAGTAATCACATTAGATCTTCACGCACCACAAATTCAAGGTTTCTTCGATATTCTGATCGATCACCTTGTTGCTGTTCCGATTTTAGCTGATTTCTTCAAGGAAAAAGATTTAAGTGATATCGTCATCGTTTCCCCAGATCATGGCGGTGTAACACGTGCCCGTAAAATGGCCGATCGCCTAAAAGCGCCGATCGCCATTATCGATAAGCGCCGTCCAAGACCGAACGTGGCTGAAGTCATGAACATCATTGGTAATATTGAAGGGAAGACAGCAATACTGATTGATGACATCATCGATACTGCAGGAACTATTACACTAGCGGCCAATGCCCTTGTGGAGAATGGCGCTAAAGCAGTGTATGCCTGTTGTACACACCCAGTCCTTTCAGGTCCTGCCATCGAAAGGATTCAAAATTCAACGATCAAGGAATTGGTCGTGACTAACTCGATTGCCCTATCTGAAGATAAGAAAATCGATAAAATTGTTGGACTTTCTGTAGCACCATTGATTGCAGAAGCAATTATTCGTGTGCATGAGGAACAATCGGTCAGCACATTATTCGATTGATAACATAATAAACGAAAACACGGCGGGCCATCGGGCTCGCCGTGTTTTTGTTTAAAGTTTCAGAAAACACCCAATTCTTAGTTGACAGATGAGAATAGTAATAATAAAATAGCTATACAAATTCATTTCATTTTCAAATGAAAACTGTAGTACTAACGCAGGTGCATACTGGTTAACGCCGATCGGACTACCGAAGGCTCCTTTTCACTTACCAATAGAACATTAGGCATCATTTTGCCCTATTGTCTTATCGGTGAAGGAAAGGAGCCTTTTATTTTTATATAAATAGTTTAAGAAGGGTGTGCAGAATATGAAGAAAAAACGAAAGATATGGCTGCTGTCCATCTTCAGCATCTTCATGCTGATAGTAAGTGCATGTGGGCAGGAAAAGAACAGTTCCACAAGTGCTGACGCAAAAGAATCAGATAAAACCATCCGAATCGGTTATCAAAAATTCGGGACATTAAATATTTTAAAATCAAAAGGGAATCTGGAAACGCGTTTAAAAGAAGTGGGATATACCGTCGATTGGACTGAATTCCCTGCAGGACCTCAGCTGCTTGAAGCCTTGAATGTCGGCAGCCTTGATTTTGGGCACACAGGGGAGGCGCCGCCGATATTTGCACAGGCAGCCAAGGCTCCGCTTGTCTATATTGCCAATCAACCGGCAAACCCATCAGGAGAGGCCATAGTCGTACAAAATGATTCACCCATTAAAAATGTGAAAGATTTAAAGGGAAAGAAGGTTGGTTTGAATAAAGGTTCCAATGTTCATTATTTATTGGTCAAAGCTTTAGAGGAAGCAGGACTTACTCTTGATGATATTACCCCGGTCTACTTGCCACCGGCAGATGCGAGGGCCGCTTTTGAAGGAAACCAAATTGATGCCTGGGTAATATGGGATCCATTTTTATCAGCGGCGGAATTGGAGCTTGAAACGAAAACGATCCGGGATGGAGAAGGACTGGTTGCGAATCGTGAATTCTTCTTGGCAACTGATTCATTTGCCGGGAACGAAGAGGCTTTGAAGATCATCAAAGAAGAACTGATAAAAGTTGATAAATGGATTGAAGAAAACCCAAGGGAGGTCGCTGAGTTTTTATCTCCGGAAATTGGAATGAGTGTGGAGGCATTGGAAAAAACATTAAATAGAAAAGAATACGGACTTGAGGAGATTTCCAGTACGGTTTTGGATGATCAACAAAAGATTGCCGATACATTTTTTAATCTTAAATTAATTCCAAGCAAGATTAATGTTCTAGATGCATCTGCAGATGTTAAAAAAAATTAAGGGGGAAATAAAATGAAAGTATTTTGGTTTTTGCCATCACATGGGGAAAGTCGCTATTTAGGATCGACAAAGGGAGGGAGAGCGATTACACTTCCTTATTTAAGACAAATTGCACAGGCAGTCGATCATTTAGGTTTTGAAGGGGCTTTGCTTCCAACAGGCCGGTCTTGTGAGGATGCTTGGGTAGTTGGTTCTTCATTGATTTCTGCAACGGAAAGAATGAAATTTTTAGTTGCGATCCGTCCAGGTTTAATGTCGCCAACCTTGGCTGCGCGTATGGCTTCAAGCTTCGACCGGTTGTCGAATGGCCGTCTTTTGATCAATGTTGTAACTGGGGGGGACCCAGTCGAATTGGCAGGTGATGGCGTGTTTCTAAATCATGAGGAACGCTATGAGCAAACAAATGAATTTCTCGATATCTGGAGAAGGGAAATGTCTGGTGAGAGTGTGGACTATGAAGGGGAGCATCTAAAGGTTGAAGGCGGGAATATTCTGTTGTCACCTGTACAAAAACCGTACCCACCGCTCTATTTCGGAGGTTCATCCGAGCCAGCCATCGATATATCGGGAAAGCATATTGATGTCTACTTGACTTGGGGTGAGCCGCCGGTGCAAGTTGCTGAAAAAATTGAAAAGGTACGTAAAAAAGCAGCCGAGTACGGACGTGAAGTCAGATTCGGCATTCGCATGCATGTCATTGTAAGAGAAACGGAAGAAAAAGCTTGGCAGGCAGCGGACGAACTCATTAAATATGTGGATGATGAAATGATTGAAAATTCACAAAAGATTTTTGAGCGATTTGATTCAGTGGGACAGAAGCGGATGTCGCAACTTCATAATGGAAGCAGGGATTCACTCGAAATCAGTCCAAATTTATGGGCGGGTGTAGGTCTAGTGCGCGGTGGTGCCGGTACAGCACTAGTCGGAAGTGCGGAAAATGTTGCCGCCAGAATGAAGGAATATGAAGAAATCGGAATAGAATCCTTTGTTTTATCCGGGTACCCTCACCTGGAAGAAGCGTACCGTGTGGCGGAATTATTATTCCCTTTACTCCCTGTCGAACAGCAGCAAGTTCCTGTTTCGAAAGCGACGAGTCCATTCGGGGAAATACTGGCAAATGACCACTACCCTACAAAAGGAAGTGAAATTGAAGATGAAGTTAAACAAAAAGTTCAATAGGTTCCACCTCATATCATGGCTTGTGCCCATTCTCCTTTTGGTAACTTGGCAGCTGCTGTCTTTGTGGGGGATTCTGTCGGAACGGATATTGCCTGCCCCGACTGAAGTCTTTCAAGCTGGCGTCGCTTTATTGAAAACAGGGGAACTTATAGATTATATCGGCATCAGTGCTCAGCGGGCATTCATCGGCTTTTTAATCGGCGGGGTCATTGGTTTTGTACTAGGGTTGTTAAATGGATTATCATCCATTGCTGAAAGCTTATTCGATACATCGCTTCAGATGTTGCGTAACATTCCGCATTTAGCTTTAATACCACTGGTGATTCTATGGTTTGGTATAGAAGAAGAAGCGAAAATTTTCCTTGTCGCTTTAGGGGTTCTATTTCCTATCTACTTAAATACATTTCATGGAGTGAAATCGGTGGATAAGGATTTAATTGAAGCGGCAAGGGTTTATGGGTTAAGTGGTTTTTCTTTATTCTGGAATGTGATCCTCCCTGCAGCCTTTCCATCCATTTTGGTGGGTATCCGCTTCTCCCTTGGAATCATGTGGGTCACATTAATTGTCGCAGAAACAATATCCGCCAATTCCGGAATAGGATATATGGCAATGAATGCCCGGGAATTCATGAGGATGGATATTGTTGTTCTCAGTATTCTCTTATATGCCTTATTGGGAAAAATATCGGACGTTGCGGCCAAATTAATTGAAAAAAGATGCTTAAAGTGGCATCCATCATACCAATGAGGAGGTCATTAATATGATAAATGGTAATTCGTTGGAGTTGCAGGGTGTAAGAAAGGATTTTGGGGAGTTTGAAGTATTAAAGGGAATGGACCTCACATTTAAAAAAGGGGAATTTGTAGCCATTGTCGGTAAGAGTGGGTGTGGAAAGAGCACCTTGCTTCGTCTTGTGGCAGGACTGGAACAGCCGACGGGCGGGCAGATACTGGTGAATGGAAAGCCATTGAATGGATTAAATAAATCGTCACGTACGATGTTCCAGGATGGAAGGCTGTTTCCTTGGAAAAAAATCCTTGAAAATATTGGTGTAGGCTTAAAAGGGGATTGGAGGCCAAATGCTATGGAATTACTGGAGCAAGTGGGCCTTGCAGATCGAGCAAATGAGTGGCCGTCCGTTTTATCTGGGGGGCAGAAACAAAGGGTGGCATTAGCGAGGGCATTGGTGAACCAGCCTGACATACTCCTCTTGGATGAGCCGTTGGGGGCATTGGATGCTTTGACGAGAATTGGCATGCAAAGGCTGATTGAGGAGCTATGGAGGAAAAGGGACTTTACTGCCTTGCTTGTTACACATGATGTTGAAGAAGCCGTAATGCTTGCCGACCGTGTCATATTAATCGAAGAAGGCAAAGTCGTCATGAATAAGGAAATCAATCTGCCGAGACCGCGGAAAAAGGATAGCATTCAATATTCATCACTAGCAGTCCAAATCCTTAACCGGGTGATGCAAGTTGAGGGGGAAATGGAAAAAAAGGCGATTCACGCTTGAATCAGAGAAAAAAATGAAAAAAGATTTTGCAGAAAATACCTATGTTTACCATATGTTTATCACCTTCTTGCTCCCTTCGGATTTTACCTTTCATGTTTAATGATTCGCCATTTAGGGAAATGTTAAATATAGAGAAACTTGCAATTCATATTCAGGAAGGCGGAGGATGTATGAGTAATATATTAGCTGCGAAAGAACGTACGGATTCAAAACACTCTAATTTAAGGAATTTGAGAGAAAACGGCGAAATCCCTGCGATAGTATATGGCAATAAAAATGACAGTACGGCCATTTCAGTCAATAATATTGAGCTTCAAAAGACAATCAAGGAAATAGGCCGTAATGGAATCATTTCATTGGACTTGGAAGGTAAGAATTATAAAGTCATGCTCTCTGACTATCAAAAGGATCCAATAAAGAACTCCATTTATCATGCAGACTTTTTAATTGTAGATATGTCCGCCCAATTACAGGCACAAGTTCGCATTAACCTTGTCGGTGTTTGTAAAGGCGTGAAAGACGGCGGGGTCCTTCAGCAGTCTCTTCATGAAGTGACGGTTACGGCTAAACCTAATGACATTCCTGACTCCATCGATGTTGACGTTACCGAACTTCAGGTAGGGGATACAATCTACATATCCGATATCCAAACGAATAAACAAGTTACAATCGGCAATGATGGTGAAGAAGTCGTTGCATCTGTTTTGGCTCCTCGCCAGGAAGAGGAAATAAGTACAGGTGAACAGCAAGATGGCGGTATCCCTGAAAATGAAGAAGGCAGGGAAACCAAGGCATCACCAGAGTCATGATGCCGGGATTAAACAAGTGAATCGTGATATAATAGGCGTAGCTCTTAACGAGTTACGTCTTTTCAATCTCTGGATGCATCCATTTAAGCCGGACCATGATTGACTTCTTTAATTAGGGTTTTTCCTAATTAGTTCTCCGGTCGCTTGCAGGCAAGCTTGAAATTAGGGTACTATTTTTCTAAGGTCAATGATCTTGGAAAAACTTCGTCCCAGCGTAACTCCCTAAATAACGGTAATGACGGAGTGTGAATCATGAAAATTATTGTAGGGTTAGGGAACCCAGGTAAACAATATGAAAAAACTCGGCATAACGTCGGATTTGAAGTAATAGATGAGTTATCCAAAAGATGGTCGATCCCACTTGATCAAGCAAAGCATAAGGGGATCTATGGTGTGGGAATGGTGAAGGGAGAAAAAGTTTTATTGCTTAAACCCTTAACCTACATGAATTTGTCAGGGGAATCCATTTCGGCTGTCATGCATTTCTTTAAGGTGGATATCGCGGATGTTGTCATTATATATGATGACCTTGATTTGCCTCCAGGGAAGCTTCGCCTTCGTCAAAAAGGAAGTGCAGGCGGTCATAATGGGATAAAATCTTCAATTGCCCATTTGGGTACACAGGAATTCAATCGAATCAGAATAGGCATTGGCCGCCCGCTTGGCCGTATTCCGGTATCTGACTATGTTTTAGGGCGTTTTTCGCCTGAAGAATGGGATCATGTCGGGGCAACGATCGAAAAAAGCGCAGCTTCTTGTGAAGCCTGGTTGGAAAAACCATTTCTACAGGTCATGAACGAATATAACCAATAAGCAGAGAGTAGATATAAGTAAAGAATAATATCTTCCTGTTTCGCTGAATAAAACCCCTCTACTTTTGTACATACTAACACTATTACTAAAATAGGGGGTTACCAAATGGCTCTCCATTATCGATGCCGACATTGCGGAACTAAGCTGGGCTCAATCGAGGCACACTCACTGAGTACGGAGCAGTTAGGTTTTAATCAACTTACCGATGAAGAGCGACAAGAGATGATCGTTTATGATTCTGAAGGGGATATGCATGTAAGGGCGATATGTGAAGACTGTCATGAATCGCTGCAAAGAAACCCTGATTTATATGAAAACGATTATATTATTCATTAGCGGGAGAGGGCTTTGGACAAAATCCAAAGCATTTTTCCGTTTGTCTGGAATACCAGGGCACAAAAAAATGCCGTTAATAAAAAGGACGCTTGGTTAATTGGCCAAGTTCTAATACAAAGATTTCAAATGGTTTTCGCACGTTAAGAGAGGGGGGAAGAAAATGAATGGATTACAGAACTTGTTCTCCAAACAAGATGATGTTCATTCGTTAATAGCCGGCATTGATGAAGGACTTAAGGAGCAAATCGTCTCTGGTCTGACAGGTTCCTCGAGATCACTATTGCTGGCTTCCGTATATGAAAAGACGAATAGGCCTATTTTATTGGTTACCCATAATTTATTGCAAGCACAAAAATTCCAAGAGGACTTATCCAGTTTCATTCCCGAGGAAGAATTATATATATATCCAGCCAATGAATTGATCGCGGCTGATTTGAGTGTAGCCAGCCCGGAATTAAGGGCTCAACGTGTAGAGGCATTGAACTTTTGGGCGGAAGGAAAGAAAGGGATTGTCATTGCGCCAATTCCAGGGGTGCGTCGTGTGCTTCCTCCAAAGGATATTTGGAAGAGGCATCAGCTAACGTTTAATTTAGGGGAAGATATCGAGCTTGAACCAACGCTTAATAAATTCATTGCCATGGGTTATAACCGGTCTGAAATGGTTGCTTCTCCAGGTGAATTCAGTATCAGGGGCGGCATCATCGATATTTATCCGATCACCGAACCTAATCCAATACGAATTGAATTATTCGATACCGAAATAGATTCAATAAGGACCTTTTCAAGTGAAGATCAGCGATCCATCGAGAAACTCAAGAAGGTGACGATTGGTCCCGTCAGTGAGGCTTTGCTAGAGACGGAGCATATCGAAAGAATCATAACAAGGCTCGAGAGCGGATTAAGTAAAAGCTTGAAGAAACTTAAAGACGAGAAAACCAAGGAACAGCTGGTTCAAACGGTCAGTTATGAACTTGAACAGCTGAAAATGGGGAATATACCCGACAAAATCTTTAAATACTTAAGTTTAGCGTATGAAGATCCAGCTAGTTTAATAGATTATTTACCGGTAAATGGTTTGGTTTTCTTAGATGAAATCAGTAGAATCCAGGAAATCAATGATTCATTGGAAAAGGAAGAGGCTGGGTGGTACACAGACCTTTTAAGTCAGGGACAAATTATCCATGACATAAAATTGGCTCATCCCATGCAGGAATTAATAGTGAAATCCAGCAGGCCGTTTGTATACCTTTCATTGTTTTTACGGCATGTACCGCATACGAATCCTCAGAATATCCTGAATTTTGCCAGTAAACAAATGCAAAATTTCCATGGACAGATGAATGTGTTCAAAGCTGAACTGGAACGGTGGAAAAAAGGGAAATATACAGTCGTCATACTTGGACAGGATGAAGAACGGGTAAAAAAGCTGCATTCGGTTTTAGCCGATTATGATATAGAGGCAGCAGAACTGTTTAATGCGAACAGCATTCTTCCAGGTAAAGTACAGATTTTACGCGGCAGTCTGAATAGCGGTTTTGAATTACCTATGCAAAAGTTCAGTATCATCACGGAAACGGAATTGTTTAATAAAAAGTCAAAGAAATCAGTACGGAGACAGAAACTATCGAATGCGGAGCGAATCAAGAGTTATTCCGAACTGAAGATCGGTGACTATGTCGTTCATGTTAATCATGGTATCGGTAAATACTTGGGTATTGAAACCCTTACGATAAATGGGGTCCATAAAGATTACCTGAATATTCGTTATCAAGCGGATGACAAATTGTATGTTCCTGTCGACCAAATTGATCTTGTCCAAAAATATGTCGGTTCTGAAGGAAAAGAACCGAAGCTCTATAAGCTAGGCGGAACGGAATGGAAACGTGTCAAAAGCAAGGTTCAATCATCTGTTGAGAACATTGCCGATGATTTAATCAAGTTATACGCAGAGAGGGAAGCGGCAAAGGGCTATGCCTTTTCACCTGATGGTGATATGCAGAGAGAATTCGAAACATCATTCGCTTATAACGAAACGGAAGATCAATTACGTTCCATAGTCGAAATCAAAAAGGATATGGAACGGGAACGGCCGATGGATCGTTTATTATGCGGTGATGTTGGATATGGGAAGACAGAGGTGGCCATCCGAGCCGCTTTTAAAGCCATAATGGATGGCAAGCAGGTTGCATTTCTTGTTCCGACCACAATCCTCGCCCAGCAGCATTATGAAACATTAAGGGAGCGTTTTCAAGATTATCCGATTTCGATTGGTCATATGAGCCGTTTCCGGACTAAAAAACAGCAAACCGAAACGATTAAAGGATTGAAGGCCGGCACGGTGGATATCGTGGTTGGCACGCATAGGATTTTATCCAAAGATATCGTGTACCGCGATTTGGGATTGCTTATCATTGATGAAGAACAGCGCTTTGGCGTTACACATAAGGAAAAGATCAAACGGTTAAAAACTAATGTGGATGTACTGACTTTGACTGCGACGCCGATTCCGAGGACACTTCATATGTCCATGTTGGGCGTGAGGGATCTGTCCGTCATCGAAACACCGCCTGAGAACCGGTTCCCGATCCAAACTTATGTCATGGAGTATAATGGCTCATTGGTAACGGAAGCGATAGAACGGGAATTGGCCAGGGGTGGTCAGGTTTATTTCCTTTACAATCGGGTAGAGGATATAGCAAGAAAAGCAGAAGAAATTTCCATGCTGGTGCCCGATGCCCGTGTCACCTTTGCTCATGGGCAAATGACAGAGCAAGAACTGGAAGCCGTCATGTTCGGCTTTTTAGAAGGTGAATATGATGTTTTGGTAAGTACAACCATTATAGAGACGGGTGTCGATATTCCGAATGTCAATACGCTTATCGTGAATGAAGCGGATAGAATGGGACTTTCACAGCTCTATCAGCTGCGTGGGCGTGTAGGACGATCCAATCGGGTGGCATATGCATTCTTCACTTATAGGAAAGATAAAGTGTTGACGGAAGTGGCAGAAAAACGTCTTCAATCCATTAAGGAATTTACAGAATTGGGTTCAGGGTTCAAAATCGCGATGCGTGATTTATCCATCAGGGGAGCCGGAAACATTCTAGGGGCTCAACAACATGGCTTCATTGATTCAGTCGGTTTTGATCTGTATTCACAAATGTTGAAAGAAGCGGTAGATGCGAAACGTAATGACCAGCCAGCCGAAGAAAAGAACACCCTTGAAATCGACGTTGAAGTGGATGCTTATATCCCTGATGCCTACATAATGGATGGACATCAGAAAATAGAAATGTATAAAAGGTTCAGAGGTATTGCTTCGCTAGAAGAAGTGGAAGAATTACAGGATGAAATGATCGATCGTTTCGGAGAGTATCCAGAAGAAGTTTCCTATTTATTCATGATTGCCGAAATGAAGGTATATGCTGAAAAGGCCGGAATTGAAAGCATTAAACAATTAAAGCAGGAAATCAGCATTATCCTTAGGGAAAAGGTCAGCAGCGATGTGGATGGACAAAAGGTGTTCGAGCTGGGATCGAAGTATGGCCGTATGGTCGGCTTCGGCATGGACGGCAATAGAATGAAGCTGGTCCTGCACATAAAAGGCGTAGAACAAAGCAAATGGCTTAATATCTTATTTGAGATGACCAAGGGTTTACAGTATGTAAAAAAAGAGACGCAAGCCACAAAAAACTAAAATTGAATGATAGTCCTCTTGGAGAAATTTTTTTAGGTACCATGGTAAAAAAATGCAACAAAAAGAAAAATTTTTTCAAAGTGCATAGAACTTACCATTAGAAAAATACTAAGTACAATAGCTGGTGATGATTTTGCTACAAAATGAGGATTTATCAAATCAATTAGATGAAAGTGAGGCAACATTAGATGAAAGCAACTGGTATCGTTCGCCGAATTGATGATTTAGGAAGAGTCGTCATCCCGAAAGAAATTCGCAGGACCCTCCGTATCCGTGAAGGAGATCCACTGGAAATATTTGTGGATAGAGATGGAGAAGTCATCCTAAAGAAATACTCCCCTATTAGTGAATTAGGCGATTTTGCTAGGGAATATGCAGAAGCACTTTATGATAGCCTTGGAAACCCAGTTATGATTTGTGACAGGGATACTTACATTGCAGTGGCAGGCGGCTCCAAAAAAGAATACTTAAATAAAAGTGTTAGTGAACTAGTGGAAAAAATCATGGAAGAAAGAAATCCTGTCCTCGAATCTCCGAACGGACAAGTTTCATTCGTTGATTCCAATGATGAAGAGGTCCAATCTTATACTGCAGCTCCGATCATTGCGAGTGGCGACCCGATTGGTGCAGTCTTGATTTTCTCTAAAGATAGTACCATTGGTGAAGTGGAACAGAAATCGGTTGAAACAGCAGCAAGCTTCCTAGCTAGACAAATGGAACAGTAACCTTGGACATGCCATTATATTTTTAAAGGTGGAAAGGGCAGCAATCGCGCTGTCCTTTTTGCAATTTCAAAAAAAGAAGTGGATATGGAAAATAATTAACAGTATGGCTAGAATCGAAAAATAACCATTAGAATTATGCTATAATAACTACCACATATGAGTGAAAAGGGGAAAAAAGAATGGCTGAAAAGCCTAATAAAACATCAAATGAACTTTTTCGAGGTGCACTGATTTTGAGCGCAGCTGCGATTATCGTAAAAGTATTGAGTGCGGCCTATCGCATACCTTATCAGAACATTGCGGGTGACATCGGGTTTTATATCTATCAACAGGTCTACCCCTTTTACGGTGTTGCTTTTACATTATCAACACTCGGCTTTCCGGTAGTCATATCCAAACTTATTGCTGAGCGGGAGTCTTCCAAAAATAACTTTGCTGTCAAGGACATTTTAATGACATCATTCATCGTCTTAAGTTCGATAGGAGTCATGATGTTTGCTGCACTGTTCCTTGGCGCTGATTGGATTGCTGGATGGATGAAGGATCCGCATTTAGCCGGTCTGCTGAGAATCGTTGCCTATTCTTATCTATTAATGCCGATTTCATCTGTTTTAAGAGGCTATTTTCAAGGAATAAACGACATGTTACCGACGGCAAGTTCGCAGGTCGCTGAACAATGCATCCGTGTGTTGACGATACTGGTTCTTTCCACAATATTCGTGTATCAGGACTACTCTGATTATGTTGTCGGCAAGGGGGCGGTCCTCGGTTCGATAACAGGCGGCATAACTGGCCTGGTACTGCTTATTGCTTTCATTATTTTAAGAGAAGAATGGAAGCTCTTTTTACAAATGAGAATCAAACCGGTAAATTTCATCAAAATCTCAAAAGTCCTGATTTTTCAAGGGTTGGCCTTTTGCATAACTGGCTTGATCCTTATCTTGTTTCAGTTTGTCGATTCACTGCACCTATATTCCCTTCTAAGGGAAACGGGGATGGGGGAAAAGGAAGCCAAAGAATGGAAAGGGGTATATGACCGGGGACAGCCTTTGCTTCAGCTAGGCACAGTCGTGGCTAATTCTTTTGCATTGGCGCTTGTACCTGTAATATCCGGATTCGTTCAGAGGAAAAGTGAACATGAATTATTGAATAAAATCAAATTGGCGCTTCGTGTAAGTGCGACGATAGGACTCGCAGCTGCGATCGGGTTGGTGGTGACGATGAAGCCTGTCAATCATATGCTGTTCACGGATGTTAAAGGGACCATTACTTTAGCAATTTTCTCTTTATCGATTTTATTCACATCCATCATAATGGCAGAAGCGGCAGTGATTCAAAGCTTAGGCTATTCGTTCATACCGGTGATCATTACGCTTGTGGGGGTAGTCAGCAAGTGGGCTTTGAACCTTGTCCTGGTGCCCCATTATAAAATCGCGGGAGCAGCCTCGGCAACAGTGCTTGCGTTTATGATCATGACTGTATTATTTTATGTGGTATTGAGAGTACATATTAAAAAGACATTAATTGAAAAGAAGCACGTGTTAATAATCTTGAAGAGTACTGTTTACATGGGTACGGCCGTTGTTTTATTCAATGGCTTATTCGAATTGATGGCCCAAAGCGAGAGCCGGTTGTTAGCTACGATCCAAGCTTTGACCGGTGTAGGGATCGGTGCAGCCGTTTTTGTGATGACTGCCATTCGTGCAGGCTTAATTGGTGAAGAAGAACTTGCACTTATACCTGCAGGTTCAAAGCTTAAACGATTTATAATAACGAATAGGAGTATACGAAATCATGAATGAGATTACGATAATAGGCCTTGGTGCAGGGGATTTAGATCAGCTTCCACTAGGAATTTATAAAAAATTGCTACAAACAGAACAATGCTTTGTCAGAACGATTGATCATCCGGTAATCGGGGATTTGAAAAGGGAAGGAATCAATTTCACGGCGTTTGACGGGATATATGAAAAGCACGACCAATTTGAAGCGGTATATGAAGAAATTGCCGGAACATTATTACAAGAGGCTTCAAACCGTTCCGTTCTATATGCAGTTCCGGGGCATCCTATGGTAGCGGAAAAAACGGTTCAGCTTTTGCTCGAAAAGGGTCCGGCTCTTGGAATAGCCATTAAGCTGGAAGGCGGGCAAAGTTTCCTTGATCCCTTGTTTCAGGCTGTTAAAATCGATCCGATTGAAGGGTTCCAGCTATTGGATGGAACAGATCTTTCACCAGATGATTTGCACATTACCCAGCATATGATAATCGGACAGGTGTATGACGCATTCAGTGCGTCCAATGTGAAGCTGACTTTAATGGAAAAGCTACCGGATGACTACGAGGTATATATCGTTACAGCGGCAGGAAGCAGTCAGGAAAAAGTGACAAAATGCGCTCTGTTCGAACTCGACCGTCAGATGGAGTTAAGTAACTTGACGAGTGTTTATGTCCCGCCTGTTAGTGAAGAAGCTTTACGATACAGGGAGTTTTCTAAGCTGCGTCAGGTCATCGCAGAACTTAGAGGTCCTGACGGATGTCCTTGGGATAAGAAACAAACTCATGAAAGCTTGAAGAAATATCTAATAGAAGAGGCATATGAGCTGATTGATTCCATCGATGAAGAGGACGATGAGGGCATGGTTGGTGAACTTGGGGATGTACTGCTTCAAGTGATGCTTCATTCACAAATCGGTGAAGATGAGGGCATGTTCACGATAGACGATGTGATTGAAGGCATTACGGCGAAAATGATTCGACGCCACCCTCATGTATTCGGAGATGTTGAAGTGAACGGCGAGGAAGATGTATTAGTGAACTGGCAGAAAATCAAAGAGAATGAAAAAGGGAGCGAAACAAAAGCTCTGCAATCCATACTGGATGGGATTGAGAAATCGCTGCCAAACTTACTTCGGGCCGAAGAGTACCAAAAAAGGGCTGCAAAGGTTGGATTTGATTGGGATGAGGTTTCCGAAGCCTGGAAAAAGGTCAGGGAAGAAGTACAGGAATTGGAAGCGGAAATATTAAGCCCGAACAGGGATGTCGAAAGAATAAAATCAGAGCTGGGCGACCTCTTTTTTGCGCTTGTCAACATTTCACGTTATTATGACATACAAGCGGAAGAAGCCGTCTACAAAGCAAACCAGAAATTCCACCGGCGTTTTACATATATAGAAGAGTGCATTCAAAGGGCAGACAAAAAGTTTGAGGATTATACATTGGAAGAACTGGATTCATATTGGGATGAAGCAAAAGCTAAAGGACTTTAATTAAGGGAGAGATTTTAATGTCGATGAGATTGGATAAATTCCTAAAAGTTTCGAGGTTGATCAAGCGCCGCACACTTGCGAAAGAGGTTGCGGATAAAGGGAGAATCACGATTAACGGACAACAGGCCAAAGCAAGTTCGAATGTGAAAGATGGCGATGAATTGACTGTACGATTCGGTCAAAAGCTCGTTACGGTACGTGTCGATAAAATTCAAGAAACGACGAAAAAAGAAGCGGCTGCAGATATGTATACCATCGTTAAGGAAGAAAAGCTAGCGGAGGAGTAAGGACAGGCTTGGTTCTAATTCCGCTCCCACGGACATACACTTGTACAAAATCAGTGGTACTGTGAGGGATGAAAAAATGAGCCAATATAATGATCCGAATGCTGGTTACACAAAGGGAACAACCCAAGAGCATGATGTAACGATGAAAGGCCGCCGTTTACTTGATATTACCGGTGTCAAACAAGTTGAAAGTTTTGATAATGAGGAGTTTCTGCTCGAAACTGTAATGGGATTCTTATCTATCCGGGGCCAAAACTTGCAAATGAAGAATTTAGACGTTGATAAAGGCATCGTCTCCATTAAAGGAAAGATTTTCGACCTTGTTTATTTAGATGAGCAATCAGGGGAGAAAGCTAAAGGCTTCTTTGGCAAATTGTTCAAATGACCTTAACGATTCAATTTTATACGTTGCTTGCGATGATAGGCATGGGCAGTGGCTTTGGAGCTGCCCTGGATACGTATAGCCGGTTCCTGAAACGTTCAGAAAGGAAAAGGTGGATTGTATTCATCCATGACTTCCTTTTCTGGATCATTCAGGGTCTCCTTATTTTTTATGTTTTGTTTTTAGTGAATGAGGGAGAGTTTCGCCTTTATTTATTTTTGGCCTTATTATGCGGTTTTTCAGCTTATCAAGCACTTTTCAAAGGTTTCTATCAACGTTTTTTAGAGTTTTTGATAATACTTGTGATAAAGTTGGCGAGATTTATAACGAATTCGGTTCACATGCTGATATTTGTTCCGATAAAATGGGTAATAGTATCTGTAATAGCCATTATATTCGGGATAGGTAAGTTCGTTTTAGCATTATTAAAATGGGCGGGGAAAATACTTCTCTTTATTTTGAATATTTTCTGGAGGCCATTAAAATGGATTCTGATCTATTTATGGAATTTATTGCCGGTTTTTGTTACGAAAAACGTCGGGAAGTTTTATAATAAAGGAAAAGGGATTTTATTGAAAATAAAGAATTCTATATTTAGAACGCTAAATAGATGGAGAAATAAAAAGAAATGAGGAGCGATAAAAAATGAGTAGCCTGCGTAAAAGGAAAGTGGCAAAAATAGAAAATCCCTACGTCGCTCAACAAGAGAAAAAAGTACAAACCGTAGAAAAAAAGAAGCGTGGTCTAATGCGTAGATTAACTCTTTACTCAGTTTTCGCCGCTGTCTTTTTGATTTTTGCCGTTTCCACCCTCATAACGCAAAATGTTGCACTGGATGAGAAAGTACAACAGAAGGAAGAATTGAAGGGAAAGTTAGCTGAATTGAAAAAAGACGAGACCCTTCTTAAAGAAGAAATCGTAAAGCTTAATGACGACGACTATATAGCGAAAATAGCCAGACGGGATTATTTCTTATCTGAAAAAGGCGAAATCATATTTACCCTTCCAAAAGGGAAGGAAGATAGTGACTAATATTGACACTGTTTTTTTACTTTCGTTATAATATAGAGTGAAGAGATTTTTTAACATTTCTAAGGAGGAACATTTTTTTTATGTCAATCGAAGTAGGCAGCAAGTTACAAGGTAAAGTAACAGGCATAACTAATTTTGGTGCATTTGTAGAGCTACCTCAAGGTTCAACCGGTCTTGTCCATATCAGTGAAGTGGCTGATAACTACGTCAAGGATATCAATGATCATTTAAAAGTGGGCGATACAGTTGAGGTGAAAGTCATCAATGTTAAAGATGGCAAGATTGGCTTGTCCATAAAAAAAGCGATAGACCGTCCTGAAGCTGAGCAAAAACCTGCATACACACCACGTCCGCGCCAAGGAAGAGGGAATGACAGCCGTTCCAAAGACTTCCGCTCGAAAGGTAATGGTTTCCAACCGAAGGAAAACTTTGAGCAAAAAATGGCTAAATTCTTAAAAGATAGCGAAGACCGCTTAACGACCCTTAAACGTAGCACCGAAACGAAACGGGGAGGTCGAGGAGGAAGACGCGGATAAAACTGCTGCTGAAAATAATAGTTTAGCAACTTTTCCTGTGAAATTATTCATAGTGTAGATAAAGGCAAGCTTGCCGGCTTGTCTTCTTTTAATTATCAACAACATAAAAAAAGCGCCTCTGTACACTTAATGAGATAAGTGTGCAGAGGCGCTTTTGTATTTGATGACCCGTACGGGATTCGAACCCGTGTTACCGCCGTGAAAGGGCGGTGTCTTAACCGCTTGACCAACGGGCCATTATTTTCAAGAAAAAAGATAGCGGCAGAGGGGATCGAACCCCCGACCTCACGGGTATGAACCGTACGCTCTAGCCAGCTGAGCTACGCCGCCATAATGGTAAGTGCTACTGAAGCACAAGTTATATCTTACATTCGTGAAGAATAAATGTCAACAAAAAAAATAAAGTTTGTCGGTTTCCATTTCCCGATTATTTATTCGTGTTATTTTCCGCAAAAATAACCTAAAAACTTTGCTTTTCTTCAAAAAAAAAAGAACACCCGTTTCTGTATTGGAAAAAAAGGCACAAAAACCTGTATACAAATGATTGTTCTAGAAGAATTTCGTCGAACGTTTTTCTTATCTGCTTATAAAATTCTGACAAAAAAATAAACAAGCCCTCTATATAATAAAAATCACTAATACGAATGGGGTGTTGAAATGGAAAAAGTAGAAAGACCTATGATGGAACCTCTTGGTGATGTTCAGTTAAAAGAAGCGAAGGCAGGGGCCATCAATTGGATCCAACAACTGCAAATGAAGTCGGAAGACATATTTATAAAAAAAGGTATCTCTTTAGCAATTATTGGTTTTTTATTAGGACGGGCATTAATTCTTTCGCAGCTGGCACCATTTGGACTTCCGTTTTTCGCAGCCGTGTTTCTCATGAGACGTGACAGGGCACCACTTGCTTTATTCGGATTGATTGCAGGTGGGCTGACCGTTCACTACTCTAATAGTTTAGTCATCTTTGCATCGGCGTTCCTGCTCCTGTTATTTCATAAGATCAAGAAGCCCGCCGTGGAAGGACAATTCAAGACGATGTCGATGTACGTCTTCGCTTCACTATTCCTGGTCAACCTGGCAGAGCAATATCTGGTATTCCGAACGATTCAGCTGTACGACTTAATGATGATAGGAGTAGAGGCGGGACTCGCAATGATATTAACTTTAATCTTCATACAGTCCATCCCGCTGCTGACCATTCGGACAAAGTCCCAATCATTAAAGACGGAGGAAATCGTCAGCATCATCATCCTGCTGGCCTCAGTGATGACCGGAACCATCGGCTGGATGATATACGATCTATCACTCGACCATATATTCTCGCGATACTTGGTCCTCCTCTTCGGGCTGGCGGGAGGGGCCGCCATAGGCTCCACTGTAGGTGTAGTTACTGGATTGATATTCAGCCTGGCAAGTATTGCTAGTCTCTATCAAATGAGTCTTCTCGCTTTTTCCGGGCTTCTGGGCGGTTTGTTGAAGGAGGGAAGGAAGATAGGGGTTGCTAGCGGCCTCATGATTGCTACATTACTGATAGGTTTATATGGTGAGGGCACCAGCAATATTATGGTGACACTCTATGAATCAATTATAGCTGTGGCCCTATTTATATTGACACCGTCATCCATAATCAACAAAATAGCGAAACATATACCGGGAACAGTCGAGAATTCTGATGAACAGCAGCAGTATGCCCGAAAAGTGAGAGATGTCACCGCTCAAAGGGTGGAGCAATTCTCTCATGTATTTGAGGCGCTCTCCAATAGCTTTTCCCAAGTGGATGAAAGAGGGAGATTGGAGGAAGATGAGAAAGAATTCGACTACTTCTTAAGTAATGTAACGGAAAAGACGTGCCAGCTTTGTTTTAAAAAGGAACAGTGCTGGTCCAAGAACTTTAATACAACCTATGACGGCATGCAGGAAATTATGCTTCAATTAAGTGAAAATAATGGTCAGCTCCCCCAAAAGACTTCGAAGGAATGGGGGAAATATTGTAGCCGCGGGCCTCAGGTCATTGGGGCGATATCACAGGAGCTTACTTATTTTGAAGCAAACCAAAAATTAAAAAGGCAGGTGAAGGAAAGCCGGAAGCTAGTTGCGGATCAACTGCGGGGCGTTTCGGCAGTAATGGATGATTTTGCGAAAGAAATTCAAAGGGAAAGGAAGAATCATCATGTACATGAAGAATCCATTTTGGAAGCCATCCAGGATTTTGGCCTGCACATAGGGTATGTAGAAATATACAGTCTAGAACAAGGGAATGTTGATATAGAGATGAGTGTCCCATACTGCCAGGGCAGAGGGGAATGTGAAAAATTGATTGCACCTATGCTTTCTGACATTTTAGGGGAAACGATAGTCGTTCATTCAGAAGAGTGTGCAACGTATCCAAACGGGCAATGTGAGGTGATATTTAGGTCAGCAAAAAAATTCACGGTCGAAACGGGTGTGGCTCATGCTGCCAAGGGGGGAGGGCTTGTATCAGGAGATAGTCATACGACCATGGAAATTGGCTGCGGCAAATTCGCAATAGCCATTAGTGATGGGATGGGAAATGGGGAAAGGGCCCATTTTGAAAGTACAGAGACATTGAAGCTGCTTCAAAAATTTTTACAATCGGGAATTGAAGAAAAAATAGCCATTAAATCCGTAAACTCCGTATTATCTCTACGCACTACCGATGAAATATTTTCGACTCTTGATTTGGCAATGATTGATCTTCAGGACGCAAAGGCTAAGTTTTTAAAAATCTGTTCGATACCGAGTTTCATTAAAAGGGGGGATAGGATAATAAAAATTGAATCAAGTAATCTCCCTATGGGAATCATCCAGGATTTCGATGTTGATGTTGTATCAGAAGAGCTCAAGGCAGGGGACATACTAATCATGATGAGCGATGGAGTGTTCGATGGACCCTCACATGTTGAAAATATCGAGTTCTGGCTTAAACGGAAAATCAAGGAAATGGAAACAGACGATCCGCAGGAAATCTCTGATTTAATATTGGAAGAGGTCATCCGAACAAAAGGGATCATAGATGATGACATGACAGTGGTAACATCGAAAATCAAGCATAACACACCGAAATGGGCATCCATTCCCGTTTCTCCAAAACGCAAAAAGGCCCAGTAGGCCGTTTATATATATAATAAATAAAACCAAAAATGAGGTGGTGAAATGGAAGAAGGTTAAAAGGTAAAGAGACTTTTCAATCACTCCGCTCCATGATGTGACTTGATGCGATGTCTTAGCGTATAAATTCCCCCTTTTTAGTCAATTATGGTAACAAATTGATAGGAAGGGAGAGCAAAACATGAAAGCAGGAACATTAAAACAGATTTTGCTTATAACCGACGGATGCTCAAATCATGGTGAGGAGCCGTCTGCCATGGCTGAATTAGCAAGGAAGCAAGGCATAACCATCAATGTCATAGGTGTCATGGAAAATGATGTGATAGATGAAAAGGGTCTTAAGGAGATCGAGAAGATTGCTGGTTCAGGAGGTGGCGTAAGTCAAATAGTCTATGCCCAGCAGTTGTCCCAAACCGTCCAAATGGTGACACAAAAGGCAATGACTCAAACTATACAGGGAGTTATCAATCGCGAACTTCAACAAATACTTGGAGATTCAAAAACGATGGAGGATCTTCCGCCGGATAAACGAGGAGAAGTGATGGAGGTGGTCGATGAGCTTGGGGAAACGAGCAAGCTCGAAGTACTGATTCTTGTTGATACCAGTGCAAGCATGAAACACAAACTGCCTACAGTAAAAGATTCCTTATTAGATCTTTCCCTTAGCATGAATGCAAGAATGGGTGACAGCCGTTTTTCCGTATTCGTATTTCCTGGGAAAAGAAATGATGTTGAAAAGTTGCTGGATTGGACCCCGAACCTTGAAGCCCTGACGGCAACTTTTCCTAAGCTTAGTACAGGGGGACTCACTCCGACAGGTCCAGCCATTCGTGAAGCTTTAACATATTTCAATAAAAAACGTTCATTGAGGGGATTGTTATCACATGATGATGAACAATACTTTGAGGAATCAATGTAAACTCCTGCCTGGCAGTTTGGTCACTGGAAAATGGAATAAAAACCAGTACAAAATAATTAAGGAATTGGGGTGTGGAGCGAACGGGATCGTCTATTTGGTTGAAAGCAAAAATCGTCATTATGCTTTAAAGCTCAGTGATAATGGGACGTCCATTATTTCGGAGATGAATATCCTAAAATCCTTTTCAAAGGTCCAGGGGTCTACCCTTGGACCTTCCTTTTTGGAAGCGGATGATTTCATGAAAACAGGAAAGCAGCTCCCTTTTTATGTCATGGAATATATCCACGGACACGATTTTTTGCGTTTCATCGATAAGAAAGGGTCATCATGGATTGGAGTCTTAATGCTTCAGCTTTTAACCAGCTTGTCTGCCTTGCATACCAATGGCTGGGTGTTCGGCGATTTAAAACCTGAGAATTTGATCGTGACTTCACCAGCCTATAAGGTGAGGTGCGTGGATGTAGGCGGAACTACCTTAATTGGGCGATCTGTTAAAGAATTCACCGAGTTCTTTGACAGGGGTTACTGGGGACTCGGATCAAGAAGGGCAGATCCGCAATATGACTTGTTCGCTGTGGCAATGATTATAATCAACTCGGCCTATCCTGGACGTTTCCACAAGCAAGGGGAGGGGTATAGACAGCTTAACGACTTGATTAAGCAGAAAAAGGAATTACACCCATATAGAAAGATGTTGGATAAAGCACTTCACGGGCAGTATGATTCTGCCCTCCAAATGCGGGAGGATTTGGTCACGGTGCTAAGTAAGCAAAATCACTCGAAGAAAAAGGGTACGACCCAGGCAGCTACCGGCCAGTCACAAACAATTCAACCTGCAACAAGACAAGCAAGAAGGTCCCAAAACCATTCAAAAAAGAAAAGTGGCGGTTTTTTTGAAACTTTTTTGCTGGTTGCCATCATATCGATGCTCTATGTTCTTTACATATATGAACAGTTGTTATGATATAGTTATTAGGTGAATGCCATGGAATAAATGAAACAATTTCATGATTGAATCGTATAAAACTAATGCCTGTTCATAAAGAAGGAAGATTGTATGTTAAAGGAAAAAGTTCTGAGCACCATTTATAGAAACGAATTGATTAAGGAAAACTCGAAGTTGCTAATAGGCGTTTCCGGAGGACCGGATTCATTGGTGCTTCTCCATATCCTTAAGGAAATTCAATCTCTTTTTCATTACGAGATGATCGTTGCAAGTGTTGACCATATGTTTCGTGGTGAAGAATCCTATGAGGATTATAAATATGTCGAGCATATATGTGAACGGTGGGGCATTACATTTGAGGGAAAAAGGATCGATGTTCCTGCCCGGATGAAACAGACGGGGGAAAGTTCACAAATAACGTCAAGAAAGCTGCGTTTTGCTTTTTATGAAGAAATGATGGATAAGCATCAAGCCTCCACTCTTGTCCTGGGGCATCATGGAGATGATCAAATCGAAACGATGCTCATGCGTTTAACAAGAGGGGCGACAGGGAAGGCAAGGGCAGGTATTCCTATAAAGAGACGTTTCCATTCCGGAAATCTGATCAGGCCCTTTCTTGAAATCACGAAAAGCCAAATAATCGAATATGCGGGCCTTCATGATATCGAACCAAGGTTTGATCCGAGCAATGAAACGGGTGTCTATGCAAGAAATCGTTTTAGACATGAAGTCCTTCCGTTTTTAAAGAAAGAAAACGGCAAGGTTCATGAGCATTTTCAACGATTCAGTGAAGAGCTTTATGAAGATGAAGAGTTTTTTTTGAACTTGGTTTCAAGCAAAATGTCCGATGTTTGGATCACACAGGATAAAGATCAAGCGGTTATTCAGATTGATCAGGTTCTCGCGATGCCTAAACCTTTACAAAGAAGGGCGATTCAACTAATATTAAACTATCTTTATTTGGAGAGACCTTCATCGCTTTCGGCATTACATATTGACCAACTTTTAGTTTTGTTTTTGAATCCTCAACCATCTGCAGAATTGCATCTTCCGGAGGGCCTTATTGCGGAAAAATCATATCAAACTTGCACGTTTAGGTTTTTCCGGCAAAAAAGCCATAAATATTCCTTTAAATTACAAATTCCCGGTGAGACTATTCTTCCGAATGGATATAAGATTAAAGCGCACTATATAAAAGAAGAAATTCCGGTGCTTAGAGGAAATCATTCTTTTATACTTCCCGAATCAGCTGTTCAGCTTCCTCTTACAGTCCGAACCAGGAATGAAGGCGAGCGGATGGCCGTCAAGGGATTAGGTGGAACTAAAAAGTTAAAGGATATTTTTATTAATGAAAAGATCCCGATGCTAGAAAGAAATGTGTGGCCGGTCATCATCGATCAAACTGGAACGGTCATTTGGCTGCCTGGTTTAAAGAAATCGAACGTTGAGCCGGATATAATTTCTGATGAAAAATCTTTAATCTACTTAGAATATAAAAAAGCTTAATTCTTCATGGGGGGCAATTAATTACAATGACCATGCAAAACGACATTGAAAAGGTTTTAATAACAGAGGAAGAACTTCAAAAGAAAATCAGGGAATTGGGTGCGCAGCTTGAAGCTGATTACCAAGGTAAGTTCCCGTTGGCCATCGGAGTGCTGAAAGGCGCCATGCCATTTATGTCAGATTTACTGAAACGCGTTGATACACATCTTGAAATGGACTTTATGGATGTTTCAAGCTATGGTAACTCCACTGTATCTTCCGGTGAAGTGAAAATCATCAAGGATCTTGATACATCAGTTGAGGGCCGGGATATTTTAATCATCGAAGATATTATCGACAGCGGTTTGACTCTTAGCTATCTTGCGGAACTTTTCCGTTACCGAAAAGCAAAATCAATTAAAATCGTTACCTTATTGGATAAACCAACAGGCAGGAAAGCGGATATCACTCCGGACTATGCCGGGTTCATCGTACCGGATGCATTTGTTGTCGGATATGGTCTTGATTTTGCGGAAAAGTATCGTAATCTCCCGTATATTGGCATATTGAAGCCTGAAATTTACTCGAATTAATCGTACCTGTTTGAAAGAGAAGACCAGATAAAAACAGCGGTGTTAAATTATTGTAATTCATTAATTTTGTATGATAGTATTTACTATAGTTTGTTTACCCGTGGGAGGAGGTAAGGGATGAATCGGATCTTCCGTAATACCATATTTTATTTACTGATCTTTTTGGTCATCATTGGGATTGTAAGTATTTTTAATAATAACAATGAACCAAACGTAAAATTGACCCAAGATGAATTCTATAAGCATTTGGAGAGTGGGGACGTTACATCACTTACGATGCAGCCCGAAAGCAGTGTATTTGAAATCACAGGAAAGCTCAAAGGTTATGAGGAAAACAAATTCTTTGTGACGTACGTGCCTTTCAGTGAGTATTCGCAAAGCCGGATCAATGACGCTGTAACCAAGCTGGGAAAAGACATCATCAATGTCGAACCTCCAGAAAAGACAAGTGGCTGGGTGACATTTTTCACTTCCATCATTCCATTTGTAATCATTTTTATCCTCTTCTTCTTTTTACTTAACCAAGCTCAAGGCGGCGGTGGTGGCCGCGTCATGAACTTCGGGAAAAGTAAGGCGAAATTGTATAATGATGATAAGAAAAAAGTACGCTTCAATGATGTTGCCGGAGCGGACGAAGAAAAGCAGGAACTTGTCGAGGTCGTTGAATTCTTGAAAGACCCTCGCAAATATGCCGAGCTTGGTGCCCGGATTCCTAAAGGGGTACTTTTAGTTGGGCCTCCTGGTACAGGTAAAACTTTACTTGCACGAGCAGTAGCTGGTGAAGCCGGAACTCCTTTCTTCTCAATCAGTGGTTCTGATTTTGTTGAGATGTTTGTGGGTGTCGGTGCATCCCGTGTTCGTGATTTGTTTGAAAATGCTAAGAAGAATGCACCATGTATCATCTTTATCGATGAAATTGATGCAGTCGGACGTCAACGTGGAGCAGGTCTTGGTGGCGGTCACGATGAACGTGAACAGACATTGAACCAACTCCTGGTGGAGATGGATGGTTTCGGTGGTAATGAAGGAATCATAATCATTGCTGCGACTAACCGTGCTGATGTATTGGATCCGGCATTATTGCGTCCAGGACGTTTTGACCGTCAAATAACGGTAGGCCGCCCTGATGTCAAGGGCCGTGAAGAAGTGCTGAAAGTGCATGCGCGCAATAAACCTTTAGCAGAAACAGTCGATTTGAAAGCGATCGCTCAGCGTACTCCAGGATTTTCTGGTGCCGATCTTGAAAACTTACTGAATGAAGCGGCTCTTGTAGCTGCCCGTCAAGATAAGAAGAAGATCGACATGTCCGATTTGGATGAAGCTTCGGATCGTGTTATCGCTGGACCTGCCAAGAAAAACCGTGTCATTTCCAAAAAGGAAAGAAATATCGTAGCGTGGCATGAAGCAGGCCATACCATTATTGGATTGGTTCTGGATGATGCCGAAGTCGTTCATAAAGTTACGATTGTCCCTCGTGGTCAAGCTGGCGGTTATGCAGTTATGCTGCCGAAAGAAGATCGTTTCTTCATGACGGAACCTGAGCTTAAAGATAAAATCGTAGGACTATTGGGTGGCCGTGTAGCCGAAGAAGTTACATTCGGAGAAGTGAGTACCGGTGCGCATAACGACTTCCAGCGTGCAACGGGCATAGCTCGGAGCATGGTTATGGAATATGGCATGAGTAAGCTTGGGCCGCTTCAATTCGGTAACTCTCAAGGTCAGGTCTTCCTAGGCCGCGATTTCAACAATGATCAAAACTATTCAGATGCAATAGCATATGAAATCGATCTTGAAATTCAACGTATCATCAAGGAAGCATACGAAAGATGTAAGAAGATCCTTACTGAAAATCGTGAAAAACTTGATTTGGTTGCAAAAACCCTGCTTGAAGTGGAAACACTTGATGCTGAACAAATCAAAAGTTTATTCCATAAAGGTAAATTGCCAGAACGTGATTATACGGCACTGAATGGGAACTTAACCACTGATGAGAATGTCAAGGTGAACATCAATAAGAAGAAGGAAGAAAAAGAGGCCCTATTAGATCCGTTGGATAAAAGAGGACCTGAGGACCTTGAAATAACGGAGGAAGGATTGAATACTCCTCCAATCAAAGAAGGTGCACCTCAAGATCAGCCGCTTTCCTTCCCGAACGAAGATGACAATAAAAAGTCTTAAGTGACTAAATTCAAAAGGGTATTTCCGCCTCGGAAATACCCTTTTCTTAACTCTTATGATAAAGTTTTTTGGTTACCATTCGAAAAGTGCGACTAATAGCGTGGGAAATAACAGTGTGTTATGATGTTGGAGAATAATTTACCGGAGTGATGAAACGATGATTTTTGTATTGGATGTTGGGAATACGAATACTGTATTAGGCGTATACGATGAAGATATTTTAAAATATCATTGGCGAATAGAGACTAACCGTCACAAGACAGAAGATGAGTATGGAATGGTCATAAAGTCTTTGCTTCAACATGAAGGTCTTTCGTTTGATCAATTTGATGGAATCATTATTTCTTCGGTAGTTCCGCCGATTATGTTTGCGCTTGAACGTATGTGCAAAAAATACTTTGGAATTAAACCGCTAATAGTTGGACCTGGAATAAAAACTGGATTGAATATTAAATACGAAAATCCCCGTGAGGTGGGAGCCGACCGAATCGTTAATGCGGTTGCAGGCATTCAGGAATATGGAAGCCCTCTCATTATCGTGGATTTTGGTACGGCAACGACATATTGCTACATAAATGAGGATAAACAATACATGGGCGGAGCCATTGCTCCGGGTATAAATATTTCTACTGAAGCACTTTATTCAAAAGCAGCCAAACTTCCAAGAATAGAAATCAGCCGACCGGAAGGGATTATTGGGAAAAATACGGTGTCCGCCATGCAGGCTGGCATTTTGTATGGATATGTTGGACAGGTAGAAGGAATCGTTAATCGAATTAAGGCGCAAAGTAATCTAGAACCAACGGTAATAGCGACAGGCGGACTGGCTACCTTAATTGCTAATGAGTCCACTGTGATTGACGTTGTGGAGCCATTTTTGACCTTGAAGGGGCTGCAGCTGATTTATAAACGTAATCGGGAGCAAGTGAAGAAGTAATACAAAGCTTGAAAGGAGCAAAATAAATGAAGGATTATCTAATAAAGGCGTTAGGCTATGAAGGACAGGTACGGGCATATGCTGTTTCAACAACAGACACCGTAGGAGAAGCGCAGCGACGCCATTATACATGGCCTACTGCTTCTGCTGCCCTAGGACGGGCTATGACGGCAGGCGTTATGATGGGCGGAATGTTAAAAGGTGAAGAAAAGCTGACGATTAAAATCGAGGGCGGTGGACCGATTGGTTCCATCCTGGTCGACAGCAATGCAAAAGGAGAAGTCCGCGGATATGTCACTCACCCGCAAACCCACTTTGATTTGAATGAGCAGGGAAAGCTGGATGTAAGGAGAGCGGTGGGTACCGATGGATTGCTGACTGTTGTCAAAGACATTGGTCTTCGTGATTATTTTTCGGGGCAAGTACCGCTTGTATCGGGAGAGTTAGGTGAAGATTTCACTTATTACTTTGTTACTTCCGAACAGGTGCCATCATCTGTGGGGGTTGGGGTTCTCGTGAATCCGGATAATTCAATCCTTGCAGCGGGTGGATTTATCATTCAGTTGATGCCGGGTACATCCGAAGATACGATTTCCAAAATCGAAAATCGACTAAGCACGATAACTCCTGTTTCCAAGATGATTCAAAGTGGCATGACTCCTGAAGAAATCCTAACCGAAATATTAGGTGAGGGCAATGTGAATATACTAGAAAAAATGGATGTCCAATTCTCCTGTCAATGTTCCAGGGAGAGAATTGCCACCGCATTGATTAGCCTAGGGCAAGCTGAGATCCGGGATATCATTGAGACAGACGGACAAGCGGAGGCGCATTGTCATTTTTGCAATCAGACCTACCAATTCTCGAAGGAAGAACTCGAGGAATTAGAGGAAGAAACAAAAAAATAATTTACGGGGGATAAGGGTTTGCCAAAACAAAAGCTTCGGGCGATTATTGCCGGCCTTGCCTTGTTGAACCTTTTGACTATCATTATCTTTGTCATAAAACCACTAATCATTTCAAAATCCGTCATTGGGGAAGAAACGGCCGCAAAGGTTGGATCCAAGGATATTTCCCGGGAAGCATGGATTAATGAGCTCGAAAAAAGATATGGGGAAGATGTACTTGAGGATATGGTCGATAAAGAGGTAGTGAAACAGGCAGCTGAAAAATACAAAGTGAAGACTTCGGATGAAGAGCTTGATCGGGAACTTAAAATGATGAAAACGATGTATGGGACTGCCGGTCAGAACCTTAATAAAAGTAACGATCAACTGAGGCAGGAAATTCAGTCGAGTCTCCTTCTCGAGAAGCTCCTCACCAAGGACGTTTCGGTTTCCGAAACGGCAATGCGGAGTCATTATGATAATAATAAGGATATCTACAGAATCCCTACTGCTTTCCATGTTTCCCATATCACCACTTCTACAAAAAAGCAGGCAGACCAAGTCATACGTGAACTGGAGAAGGGTGTCTCCTTTGATGTATTGGCAATGGAGAAGTCCCTTGATGAATTCACTGCCAATCAAGGAGGCGACATGGGTTATATATCCCAGGATAACGAGCAAGTCTCCAAGGAATACATAACCGCTGCCGAGAAATTGAAGGTGAAGAAGTGGAGTGATGCAATCCAAACGGAGGATGGCTGGGCCGTTCTCTACCTGCATGAAAGAATAAAGGGCAAGCAGTATGAATATGAAGAAGTTAAAGACAAGATTCACCGCCAAATAGCTCTTGAACAGATTCAGACACCGGTCTCGGGTAAAATTTTCTGGGATGAATTTGATGTAGAATGGTTTTATGGATTGAAGGAAGAAAAGTAGGTCAATGGTTGTGTGAGAAAATTTAGAATATAGTATATAATCATTGACAATGAACTATTAAAACTGGTAACTTTAAAATTATAAAACCAATAAACATACTCGGTATTGAAATGATAAGGGAGTGGAGAAAATGGCACGTATAGCTAATTCTGTAATCGATTTAATTGGACAAACACCTATTGTTAAGTTAAACAAGCTTCAAAATGAAAACAGTGCAGATATTTATTTGAAACTTGAGTATTTTAACCCAGGCAGCAGTGTAAAAGACCGTATCGCCCTTGCGATGATCGAAGCGGCAGAAAAAAATGGTACTCTTAAGCCAGGTGATACGATCATTGAACCTACAAGCGGAAATACGGGAATAGGTTTGGCAATGGTAGCTGCGGCAAAGGGCTATAAATCAATTCTGGTTATGCCGGAGACGATGAGCTTGGAACGCCGTAACTTGCTTCGCGCATATGGGGCAGAATTAGTTCTTACTCCTGGACCTGAAGGAATGAAGGGTGCAATCGCAAAGGCGACTGAGCTTTCTAAAGAAAAAGGTTACTTCATTCCACAGCAATTCGAAAACGAAGCCAACCCTGAAGTACATCGGAACACTACAGGCCCTGAAATCGTTGAAGCCTTTGGAGATGAAGGCTTGGATGCATTCGTTGCCGGAATCGGTACTGGGGGAACCATAACAGGTGCCGGTGAAGTCCTGCGTGAAAAATTCCCTGACATTAAAATTTACGCTGTTGAACCTGCGGATTCTCCAGTATTATCGGGTGGGACTCCAGGACCTCATAAAATCCAAGGAATCGGAGCAGGCTTCATTCCAAGTATATTGAATACAGATCTCTATGACGAAATCATTCAAGTCAATACAGAGGAATCTTTTGATTATGCACGCCGCGCAGCAAAAGAAGAAGGAATCCTTGGCGGAATTTCTTCTGGAGGTGCAATCGCAGCTGCCATTAAAGTGGCTGACAAACTGGGAAAAGGCAAAAAGGTACTTGCCATCATACCGAGTAATGGTGAACGCTACTTAAGTACACCATTATATAACTTTGAGTAAGACAAGACACTAAAAATGAGAAGCGAAGTTCCTATGGGGCTTTGCTTTTCTTTTTGAGCAAAGTATGCAGAAGTATCCCTGATTTTCATGGAGCTTGCACTATACCTATGTAAATGGGTAAACTCGTATATATAGATTTCTTTAGGTGAAGGAGAACGTTGGATGTCATTAGCAGGAGCATCAAAAATAAAATGCGGTTCATTTGATTTGGATTACAGCAAGAAAACCTTAATCATGGGGATTTTGAATGTTACGCCGGATTCCTTTTCGGATGGCGGAAAATATAATCGGATAGATGCTGCTTTGAAGCATGCTGAACGAATGGTCAACGATGGCGCGGATATATTGGATGTAGGTGGTGAGTCGACCCGGCCTAACTATGAGAGGATATCTGATGAAGAGGAAATAGAGAGAGTCGCCCCAATTATTGAAGCCATATCGCGTAATATTGAGATTCCGATATCGGTCGATACGTATAAATCAAGAGTTGCAGAAGAGGCGGTAAAGGCAGGAGCCCATATATTAAATGATATTTGGGGAGGTAAAGCCGATACCTTGATGTCAAGGGTTGCTGCGGAATATAAGGTGCCGATTATCTTGATGCATAACAGGGGTAATATGGAATATGGACATTTTGTCCGGGATGTACTTCAAGATTTATTCGAAAGCATCATGTTGGTGAAGGATGCAGGTGTCAAGGATGAAAACATCATTCTCGATCCAGGAATTGGCTTTGCGAAAGATTTAAAGTTAAATTTAGAAATGATGAGGAATCTTGATAAGCTGGTATCGTTAGGTTATCCAGTTCTGTTAGCCACATCAAGAAAGTCCATGATTGGCCATGTTCTGGACCTGCCGCCTAGTGAGCGGATGGAAGGCACTGCCGCTACAATTTGCCATGGAATTCAACAAGGCTGTCAGATGGTTCGCGTACATGATGTGAAGGAAATGGCACGGACTGCAAAGATGATGGATGCTCTATTAGGAAAAGGTGAATGAAATGGATAAGATATATGTGAATAAGATGGAGTTTTACGGTTATCATGGAGTTTTTCCGGAGGAAACGAAGCTTGGTCAGCGGTTTAAAGTGGATTTAATCGTCCAGACTGATTTAGCCAAGGCAGGGAAGAGTGACAACCTTGAAGACTCAATCAACTATGGCGAGTTATATGAAGTGTGTAAAAGTGTTGTTGAGGGAGAACCTTTTAAGTTAGTGGAAGCTGTCGCTGAAAAAATCGCTTCTGAACTGCTTAATAAATATTCTTCCATCGAGACATGCACCGTCAAGGTTTATAAACCAGATCCTCCAATAGCAGGTCACTATGAGTCTGTTGCTATAGAGATTGTAAGGGGACGCTGATTGTGATAAATATTGCTTACCTTTCAATAGGGTCGAACTTAGGGGATCGCCTTGAAACATTCCGAAGAGCTTTCCAATTATTGTCTGATAATCCGCATATCAAGATGATGGCCTGCTCTTCTTTATATGAAACAGACCCGATAGGATATGAAGACCAGGACTGTTTTTTAAATGCTGTTCTTAAAGTGGAAACCGATTTAGAACCTGAAAACTTACTTCACGCTTGTATGAAAATCGAACAAGATTTAGGAAGAAAAAGGGAAATTAGGTGGGGTCCCCGTACTATAGACCTTGACATTTTGTTATATAATCAAGAAAATATTAAGACAGAGATTCTTTCAGTCCCGCACCCTCGTATGCACGAGAGGGCTTTTGTTATCGTGCCTTTAATGGAAGTGGACCCTGATATATCACTTCCGCAAATGGATGCACCTTTGAGCGACCTGCTTGAACAGATTTCGGATAAAGAAGGAGTTCGATTATGGAAGGTGAAAAATGGGGAAGGCGTATTCGCGCTTTTCGAAAGTTAAAGGGTTATACCCAGGAAGGGTTTGCGAGGGAAATTGGTGTTTCCGTTTCCTTGCTGGGAGAAGTCGAACGGGGGAACCGCAACCCTTCAGAGGCATTTTTACTGGAAGTGGCGGAAATTCTTCATGTTTCCATTGAGGAGCTTCAGCCACCTGACGATAAATGAAAGAATGTTATAGGAGGTCAACGTGTTAAAAATAGGCGATATAGAAATGAAGAATCCGGTAGTGTTGGCACCGATGGCGGGAGTCTGCAACTCGGCATTCCGCTTGACCGTCAAGGAATTTGGTGCTGGTCTTGTTTGTGCGGAGATGGTCAGTGATAAGGGAATCGTTTTACAAAATGCTAGAACGATGAATATGCTTTATATAGATGAAAGAGAAAAGCCGTTAAGCTTGCAAATCTTTGGCGGTGAAAAGAAATCTTTGGTCGAAGCTGCACAATTTGTAGATAAAAATACAAATGCTGATATCATTGATATCAACATGGGCTGCCCTGTTCCTAAAATCACTAAATGTGATGCGGGTGCGAAGTGGCTTCTCGATCCAAACAAAATTTATGAGATGGTTTCAGCCGTGGTTGATGCCGTTGATAAGCCGGTAACGGTGAAAATGCGCATAGGCTGGGATGATGAGCATGTTTTTGCGATTCAAAATGCCCAGGCTGTTGAACGCGCAGGCGGTAAAGCTGTTTCCATGCATGGCAGGACACGAGTTCAAATGTATGAAGGAAAAGCTAACTGGGACATCATCCGTGAAGTGAAGAGGTCGATTAATATTCCCCTTATCGGTAACGGTGATGTGGAAACTCCACAGGATGCGGAAAGAATGCTGAAGGAAACTGGTGTTGATGGAGTCATGATCGGCCGTGCAGCCCTAGGTAACCCATGGATGATCTACCGGACTGTAAAATATCTAGAAACCGGTCAACTGATGGATGAACCTTCAGTTCGTGAAAAGATGGACGTTTGCGTGCTTCATATGGATCGTCTGATTGCGTTGAAAAATGAAAATGTCGCTGTTCGTGAAATGCGTAAGCATGCTTCTTGGTATTTAAAGGGTGTTAAAGGGAATGCTCAAGCTCGCAAAGGAATTAATTATTGTGAAACAAGGGAAGATGTTGTAAAGCTTCTTTATGGACTTGTTGATGATATTGAAGCGAAGCAACAAAATATCCAAATGGTCTGATGTTTGACATTACCTTCCTATTTTCCTATAATACGCTTATCTTAACTGCCAGTAATCCTGGCAGTTTTTATATGTACATAAGCAATGTTTTAAGATAAAAAGCTGTTGAATTTCTTTACTTTATGTAAGAATAAATATGTATGCAAAAGAATTTCTGATTAATTATATAAGGCATTTATTAATAAAGATGGAGATGATTTTCGTGAGTCATGAAGAATTGAATGACCAACTGCAGGTAAGGCGCGATAAAATGCAGGCCATGATTGATAATGGACAAGACCCTTTCGGGAGCAGGTTCGAGCGCACACATAACACTCAGGAGATAATCAGTGCTTATGGTGAATTAGAAAAGGAAGATCTTGAAGAAAAAGAAATTGAAGTTACGATCGCTGGCCGTGTCATGACGAAGCGCGGAAAAGGGAAAGCGGGATTTGCCCATATCCAGGATATTAGCGGCCAAATCCAAATCTACGTTCGTCTGGATAACATAGGGGAAGATTCTTACCAAATTTTCAACCAAACGGATCTTGGCGATATCGTAGGGGTAACTGGCGTTATCTTCAAAACAAAAGTCGGGGAACTTTCCATTAAAGCTAAAGAGTATGTGTTCCTTGCTAAGGCGCTTCGCCCGTTACCTGATAAATTTCATGGCTTAAAGGACGTTGAAGAGCGTTATCGTAAACGTTATGTCGATTTAATTACAAATGAGGAAAGTAAAAATACGTTGATCATGCGCAGTCGTATTGTACAAGCCATGAGACGTTATTTGGACGATCATGGATACCTTGAAGTGGAGACGCCGCTATTGCACTCTGTTGCTGGTGGAGCTGCTGCACGTCCTTTCCTTACTCACCATAATGCTTTGGATATGCCTTTGAATTTAAGGATCGCCATTGAACTGCATCTAAAACGCTTAATTGTTGGCGGATTGGAGAAAGTTTATGAAATTGGCCGGGTTTTCAGAAATGAAGGAGTGTCCACAAGGCACAATCCTGAATTCACTTTGATCGAATTGTACGAAGCTTATGCGGATTACCAAGATATCATGAGTTTAACGGAAAACCTGATTGCCCATATAGCTCAAGAAGTTCTTGGGACGACTACCATCCAGTATGGGGAGTATGAGATAGAGTTAAAACCGGAATGGAAACGACTTCACATGGTTGACGCTGTAAAAGAATATACTGGTGTGGACTTCTGGACTGAAATGAGTAAAGAAGAAGCCCAGCAGCTTGCTAAAGAAAATGGGATTGAAGTTAAGGAATCCATGGAGTTCGGCCATATCGTAAATGAATTCTTTGAACAAAAGGTCGAAGATAAGTTAATTCAGCCTACATTCATCTATGGGCATCCAGTGGAAATCTCTCCTTTAGCAAAGAAAAATCCGGAAGATTCCCGTTTCACAGATCGTTTTGAGTTATTCATTGTAGGTAGGGAGCACGCAAATGCCTTCACTGAACTTAATGATCCTATTGATCAACGTCAACGCTTTGAAGCTCAATTGAAAGAACGAGAGCAAGGTAATGATGAAGCTCATGAAATGGATGAAGATTTCTTGGAGGCGTTAGAATACGGAATGCCGCCGACTGGCGGACTAGGAATTGGTGTTGACCGTTTGGTTATGCTATTGACCAATTCTCCTTCTATACGTGACGTCCTGTTATTCCCTTTAATGAGACATCGCTAATATAAGCAAAATGAGTTTTGATTGCAGGGCCGGATTCGGATGGCTGGGATCAAGGGCGTAGCTCTTGATCCTGGTAAGTCCAATTCGGTTTTTGTTTTTTAATTATAATTTCATGCCTTTCAATAGAGTGGATTCTAGGGTTTAAAAGAAAAACAACATTATCTCAAAAAAACTTTATAAAAGGTATTGCACAGTTAACGTAATGGTGTTATATTTATATCTGTCGTTACGAACGAGTTGCAAACAGATTACAAACTTTAAAAAGTTTTAAAAAAAGTTGTTGACTTGAAGTGATGAAAGTGTTATTATAAATAAGCTGTTCCGAAAGACATTGCTCTTTGAAAACTGAACAAAACAAAGCGCCAACGTTAAATTTTAAGTGAGCACACACTATCAAAAAAGCAAATGAGCAAGTCAAACATTTCTTCGGAGAGTTTGATCCTGGCTCAGGACGAACGCTGGCGGCGTGCCTAATACATGCAAGTCGAGCGAATCGACGGGAGCTTGCTCCCTGAGATTAGCGGCGGACGGGTGAGTAACACGTGGGCAACCTGCCTATAAGACTGGGATAACTTCGGGAAACCGGAGCTAATACCGGATACGTTCTTTTCTCGCATGAGAGAAGATGGAAAGACGGTTTACGCTGTCACTTATAGATGGGCCCGCGGCGCATTAGCTAGTTGGTGAGGTAATGGCTCACCAAGGCGACGATGCGTAGCCGACCTGAGAGGGTGATCGGCCACACTGGGACTGAGACACGGCCCAGACTCCTACGGGAGGCAGCAGTAGGGAATCTTCCGCAATGGACGAAAGTCTGACGGAGCAACGCCGCGTGAACGAAGAAGGCCTTCGGGTCGTAAAGTTCTGTTGTTAGGGAAGAACAAGTACCAGAGTAACTGCTGGTACCTTGACGGTACCTAACCAGAAAGCCACGGCTAACTACGTGCCAGCAGCCGCGGTAATACGTAGGTGGCAAGCGTTGTCCGGAATTATTGGGCGTAAAGCGCGCGCAGGTGGTTCCTTAAGTCTGATGTGAAAGCCCACGGCTCAACCGTGGAGGGTCATTGGAAACTGGGGAACTTGAGTGCAGAAGAGGAAAGTGGAATTCCAAGTGTAGCGGTGAAATGCGTAGAGATTTGGAGGAACACCAGTGGCGAAGGCGACTTTCTGGTCTGTAACTGACACTGAGGCGCGAAAGCGTGGGGAGCAAACAGGATTAGATACCCTGGTAGTCCACGCCGTAAACGATGAGTGCTAAGTGTTAGAGGGTTTCCGCCCTTTAGTGCTGCAGCTAACGCATTAAGCACTCCGCCTGGGGAGTACGGCCGCAAGGCTGAAACTCAAAGGAATTGACGGGGGCCCGCACAAGCGGTGGAGCATGTGGTTTAATTCGAAGCAACGCGAAGAACCTTACCAGGTCTTGACATCCTCTGACAACCCTAGAGATAGGGCTTTCCCCTTCGGGGGACAGAGTGACAGGTGGTGCATGGTTGTCGTCAGCTCGTGTCGTGAGATGTTGGGTTAAGTCCCGCAACGAGCGCAACCCTTGATCTTAGTTGCCAGCATTCAGTTGGGCACTCTAAGGTGACTGCCGGTGACAAACCGGAGGAAGGTGGGGATGACGTCAAATCATCATGCCCCTTATGACCTGGGCTACACACGTGCTACAATGGATGGTACAAAGGGCTGCAAACCTGCGAAGGTAAGCGAATCCCATAAAGCCATTCTCAGTTCGGATTGCAGGCTGCAACTCGCCTGCATGAAGCCGGAATCGCTAGTAATCGCGGATCAGCATGCCGCGGTGAATACGTTCCCGGGCCTTGTACACACCGCCCGTCACACCACGAGAGTTTGTAACACCCGAAGTCGGTGAGGTAACCTTCATGGAGCCAGCCGCCTAAGGTGGGACAGATGATTGGGGTGAAGTCGTAACAAGGTAGCCGTATCGGAAGGTGCGGCTGGATCACCTCCTTTCTAAGGATAATTACGAGAGCGCTTTTGTTTTGTTCAGTTTTGAATGAGTAATTCATTCAAATAGGAAAGACAAACATCACGATGTGATGGATTCTTTCTGCTTTGTTCCTTGAAAACTAGATAATAGATAGAAGGCAATTAATTTTTTTCAAAGCATCTGTAAGATCTTTTTTAACGGTTAAGTTAGAAAGGGCGCACGGTGGATGCCTTGGCACTAGGAGCCGATGAAGGACGGGACTAACACCGATATGCTTCGGGGAGCTGTAAGTAAGCTTTGATCCGGAGATTTCCGAATGGGGAAACCCACTGTTCGTAATGGAACAGTATCTTTACCTGAATACATAGGGTACTGAAGGCAGACCCGGGGAACTGAAACATCTAAGTACCCGGAGGAAGAGAAAGCAAACGCGATTTCCTGAGTAGCGGCGAGCGAAACGGAATTAGCCCAAACCAAGAGGCTTGCCTCTTGGGGTTGTAGGACACTCAACATGGAGTTACAAAGGAACGGGGTAAATGAAGCGATCTGGAAAGATCCGTCGAAGAAGGTAAAAACCCTGTAGTTGAAACTTCGTTCCCTCCTGAGTGGATCCTGAGTACGGCGGGACACGAGAAATCCCGTCGGAAGCAGGGAGGACCATCTCCCAAGGCTAAATACTCCCTAGTGACCGATAGTGAACCAGTACCGTGAGGGAAAGGTGAAAAGCACCCCGGAAGGGGAGTGAAATAGATCCTGAAACCGTGTGCCTACAAGTAGTCAAAGCCCGTTAATGGGTAATGGCGTGCCTTTTGTAGAATGAACCGGCGAGTTACGATTTCATGCGAGGTTAAGTTGATGAGACGGAGCCGCAGCGAAAGCGAGTCTGAATAGGGCGAATGAGTATGAGGTCGTAGACCCGAAACCAGGTGATCTACCCATGTCCAGGGTGAAGTTCAGGTAACACTGAATGGAGGCCCGAACCCACGCACGTTGAAAAGTGCGGGGATGAGGTGTGGGTAGCGGAGAAATTCCAATCGAACCTGGAGATAGCTGGTTCTCTCCGAAATAGCTTTAGGGCTAGCCTCAAGATGAGAGTATTGGAGGTAGAGCACTGATTGGACTAGGGGCCCCCAACGGGTTACCGAATTCAGTCAAACTCCGAATGCCAAATACTTATTCTTGGGAGTCAGACTGCGAGTGATAAGATCCGTAGTCGAAAGGGAAACAGCCCAGACCACCAGCTAAGGTCCCAAAGTATACGTTAAGTGGAAAAGGATGTGGAGTTGCTTAGACAACCAGGATGTTGGCTTAGAAGCAGCCACCATTTAAAGAGTGCGTAATAGCTCACTGGTCGAGTGACTCCGCGCCGAAAATGTACCGGGGCTAAACGTATCACCGAAGCTGTGGATTGACACCGTATGGTGTCGATGGTAGGAGAGCGTTCTAAGGGCGTTGAAGTCAGACCGGAAGGACTGGTGGAGCGCTTAGAAGTGAGAATGCCGGTATGAGTAGCGAAAGAAGGGTGAGAATCCCTTCCACCGAATGCCTAAGGTTTCCTGAGGAAGGCTCGTCCGCTCAGGGTTAGTCGGGACCTAAGCCGAGGCCGAAAGGCGTAGGCGATGGACAACAGGTTGATATTCCTGTACCACCTATACATCGTTTGAACGATGGGGGGACGCAGAAGGATAGGGTAAGCGCGCTGTTGGATATGCGCGTCCAAGCAGTTAGGCCGGAAACGAGGCAAATCCCGTTTCCATTAAGGCGGAGCTGTGATGGCGAGGGAAATATAGTACCGAAGTTCCTGATTCCACGCTGCCAAGAAAAGCCTCTAGTGAGATGTAAGGTGCCCGTACCGCAAACCGACACAGGTAGGCGAGGAGAGAATCCTAAGGTGTGCGAGAGAACTCTCGTTAAGGAACTCGGCAAAATGACCCCGTAACTTCGGGAGAAGGGGTGCTTTTTAGGGTGAATAGCCCAGAAAAGCCGCAGTGAATAGGCCCAGGCGACTGTTTAGCAAAAACACAGGTCTCTGCGAAGCCGCAAGGCGAAGTATAGGGGCTGACACCTGCCCGGTGCTGGAAGGTTAAGGGGAGAGGTTAGCGCAAGCGAAGCTTTGAACCGAAGCCCCAGTAAACGGCGGCCGTAACTATAACGGTCCTAAGGTAGCGAAATTCCTTGTCGGGTAAGTTCCGACCCGCACGAAAGGTGTAACGATCTGGGCACTGTCTCAACGAGAGACTCGGTGAAATTATAGTACCTGTGAAGATGCAGGTTACCCGCGACAGGACGGAAAGACCCCGTGGAGCTTTACTGCAGCCTGATATTGAATTTTGGTACAGCTTGTACAGGATAGGTAGGAGCCTGAGAAGCCGGAGCGCCAGCTTCGGTGGAGGCGTTGGTGGGATACTACCCTGGCTGTATTGAAATTCTAACCCGCGCCCCTTATCGGGGTGGGAGACAGTGTCAGGTGGGCAGTTTGACTGGGGCGGTCGCCTCCTAAAGAGTAACGGAGGCGCCCAAAGGTTCCCTCAGAATGGTTGGAAATCATTCGTAGAGTGTAAAGGCACAAGGGAGCTTGACTGCGAGACCTACAAGTCGAGCAGGGACGAAAGTCGGGCTTAGTGATCCGGTGGTTCCGCATGGAAGGGCCATCGCTCAACGGATAAAAGCTACCCCGGGGATAACAGGCTTATCTCCCCCAAGAGTCCACATCGACGGGGAGGTTTGGCACCTCGATGTCGGCTCATCGCATCCTGGGGCTGTAGTCGGTCCCAAGGGTTGGGCTGTTCGCCCATTAAAGCGGTACGCGAGCTGGGTTCAGAACGTCGTGAGACAGTTCGGTCCCTATCCGTCGCGGGCGCAGGAAATTTGAGAGGAGCTGTCCTTAGTACGAGAGGACCGGGATGGACGCACCGCTGGTGTACCAGTTGTCTTGCCAAAGGCATAGCTGGGTAGCTACGTGCGGACGGGATAAGTGCTGAAAGCATCTAAGCATGAAGCCCCCCTCAAGATGAGATTTCCCATGGCGCAAGCTAGTAAGATCCCTGAAAGATGATCAGGTTGATAGGTCAGAGGTGGAAGCATGGTGACATGTGGAGCTGACTGATACTAATAGATCGAGGACTTAACCAACGCTTTTTAAAAAATGAAATACCTTCTTATTATCTAGTTTTGAAGGAACAACGTTCCTTTTATGTTTGGTGGCGATAGCGAAGAGGTCACACCCGTTCCCATTCCGAACACGGCAGTTAAGCTCTTCAGCGCCGATGGTAGTTGGGGGTTTCCCCCTGTGAGAGTAGGACGCCGCCAAGCAGTTATATATGGAGGATTAGCTCAGCTGGGAGAGCATCTGCCTTACAAGCAGAGGGTCGGCGGTTCGATCCCGTCATCCTCCACCATTTTTACACTTGCCGGTGTAGCTCAACTGGTAGAGCAACTGACTTGTAATCAGTAGGTTGGGGGTTCAAGTCCTCTTGCCGGCACCATTTTCATACAAGCTTGATATAGCATATATAAATAGTTTATATGAGCCATTAGCTCAGTTGGTAGAGCATCTGACTTTTAATCAGAGGGTCGAAGGTTCGAATCCTTCATGGCTCACCATTTTATTATGCGGGTGTGGCGGAATTGGCAGACGCACCAGACTTAGGATCTGGCGCCGCAAGGCGTGGGGGTTCAAGTCCCTTCACCCGCATGTTCGCGGAAGTAGTTCAGTGGTAGAATACAACCTTGCCAAGGTTGGGGTCGCGGGTTCGAATCCCGTCTTCCGCTCCACTATTTATTTATGCCGGGGTGGCGGAACTGGCAGACGCACAGGACTTAAAATCCTGCGGTAGGTGACTACCGTACCGGTTCGATTCCGGTCCTCGGCACCATCTTAATATGCGCCCGTAGCTCAATTGGATAGAGCATCTGACTACGAATCAGAAGGTTGTAGGTTCGACTCCCGCCGGGCGCACCATATTTTTTTTCGGGAAGTAGCTCAGCTTGGTAGAGCACTTGGTTTGGGACCAAGGGGTCGCAGGTTCGAATCCTGTCTTCCCGACCATTATTTTTTCGGGGCCTTAGCTCAGCTGGGAGAGCGCCTGCCTTGCACGCAGGAGGTCAGCGGTTCGATCCCGCTAGGCTCCACCAAAAAAACTTGACAAGCCGTTTTGGGTTTGTTATGATATGAAAGTTGATTCTTTAAGAAGAGTCAAATTGCTCTTTGAAAACTGAACAAAACAAAGCGCCAACGTTAAATTTTAAGTGAGCACACACTATCAAAAAAGCAAATGAGCAAGTCAAACATTTCTTCGGAGAGTTTGATCCTGGCTCAGGACGAACGCTGGCGGCGTGCCTAATACATGCAAGTCGAGCGAATCGATGGGAGCTTGCTCCCTGAGATTAGCGGCGGACGGGTGAGTAACACGTGGGCAACCTGCCTATAAGACTGGGATAACTTCGGGAAACCGGAGCTAATACCGGATACGTTCTTTTCTCGCATGAGAGAAGATGGAAAGACGGTTTACGCTGTCACTTATAGATGGGCCCGCGGCGCATTAGCTAGTTGGTGAGGTAATGGCTCACCAAGGCGACGATGCGTAGCCGACCTGAGAGGGTGATCGGCCACACTGGGACTGAGACACGGCCCAGACTCCTACGGGAGGCAGCAGTAGGGAATCTTCCGCAATGGACGAAAGTCTGACGGAGCAACGCCGCGTGAACGAAGAAGGCCTTCGGGTCGTAAAGTTCTGTTGTTAGGGAAGAACAAGTACCAGAGTAACTGCTGGTACCTTGACGGTACCTAACCAGAAAGCCACGGCTAACT
>NZ_CP158190.1:100000-167500 GCF_040250305.1 Peribacillus frigoritolerans
GTGAGAATGCCGGTATGAGTAGCGAAAGAAGGGTGAGAATCCCTTCCACCGAATGCCTAAGGTTTCCTGAGGAAGGCTCGTCCGCTCAGGGTTAGTCGGGACCTAAGCCGAGGCCGAAAGGCGTAGGCGATGGACAACAGGTTGATATTCCTGTACCACCTATACATCGTTTGAACGATGGGGGGACGCAGAAGGATAGGGTAAGCGCGCTGTTGGATATGCGCGTCCAAGCAGTTAGGCCGGAAACGAGGCAAATCCCGTTTCCATTAAGGCGGAGCTGTGATGGCGAGGGAAATATAGTACCGAAGTTCCTGATTCCACGCTGCCAAGAAAAGCCTCTAGTGAGATGTAAGGTGCCCGTACCGCAAACCGACACAGGTAGGCGAGGAGAGAATCCTAAGGTGTGCGAGAGAACTCTCGTTAAGGAACTCGGCAAAATGACCCCGTAACTTCGGGAGAAGGGGTGCTTTTTAGGGTGAATAGCCCAGAAAAGCCGCAGTGAATAGGCCCAGGCGACTGTTTAGCAAAAACACAGGTCTCTGCGAAGCCGCAAGGCGAAGTATAGGGGCTGACACCTGCCCGGTGCTGGAAGGTTAAGGGGAGAGGTTAGCGCAAGCGAAGCTTTGAACCGAAGCCCCAGTAAACGGCGGCCGTAACTATAACGGTCCTAAGGTAGCGAAATTCCTTGTCGGGTAAGTTCCGACCCGCACGAAAGGTGTAACGATCTGGGCACTGTCTCAACGAGAGACTCGGTGAAATTATAGTACCTGTGAAGATGCAGGTTACCCGCGACAGGACGGAAAGACCCCGTGGAGCTTTACTGCAGCCTGATATTGAATTTTGGTACAGCTTGTACAGGATAGGTAGGAGCCTGAGAAGCCGGAGCGCCAGCTTCGGTGGAGGCGTTGGTGGGATACTACCCTGGCTGTATTGAAATTCTAACCCGCGCCCCTTATCGGGGTGGGAGACAGTGTCAGGTGGGCAGTTTGACTGGGGCGGTCGCCTCCTAAAGAGTAACGGAGGCGCCCAAAGGTTCCCTCAGAATGGTTGGAAATCATTCGTAGAGTGTAAAGGCACAAGGGAGCTTGACTGCGAGACCTACAAGTCGAGCAGGGACGAAAGTCGGGCTTAGTGATCCGGTGGTTCCGCATGGAAGGGCCATCGCTCAACGGATAAAAGCTACCCCGGGGATAACAGGCTTATCTCCCCCAAGAGTCCACATCGACGGGGAGGTTTGGCACCTCGATGTCGGCTCATCGCATCCTGGGGCTGTAGTCGGTCCCAAGGGTTGGGCTGTTCGCCCATTAAAGCGGTACGCGAGCTGGGTTCAGAACGTCGTGAGACAGTTCGGTCCCTATCCGTCGCGGGCGCAGGAAATTTGAGAGGAGCTGTCCTTAGTACGAGAGGACCGGGATGGACGCACCGCTGGTGTACCAGTTGTCTTGCCAAAGGCATAGCTGGGTAGCTACGTGCGGACGGGATAAGTGCTGAAAGCATCTAAGCATGAAGCCCCCCTCAAGATGAGATTTCCCATGGCGCAAGCTAGTAAGATCCCTGAAAGATGATCAGGTTGATAGGTCAGAGGTGGAAGCATGGTGACATGTGGAGCTGACTGATACTAATAGATCGAGGACTTAACCAACGCTTTTTAAAAAATGAAATACCTTCTTATTATCTAGTTTTGAAGGAACAACGTTCCTTTTATGTTTGGTGGCGATAGCGAAGAGGTCACACCCGTTCCCATTCCGAACACGGCAGTTAAGCTCTTCAGCGCCGATGGTAGTTGGGGGTTTCCCCCTGTGAGAGTAGGACGCCGCCAAGCCATTTATTAAGATCAGCCATCCAGCTGGTCTTTTTTGATGTTCGTAATTAAAAAAGTTTTTTATTTCAGGGACAGCATGGGCTGGCCTTATTTTTGGTGAGCTGAGAATTGGGCAGAATTTAAGTTGTGAAACCTTAAGGAGAAGGAAAAAATAGCAGGTTTTGCATTTATCTTTTTAGGGTATTAATGTAAGATATTTCAACTTTAATGTTCAATGGGGTATGTAACTACATATAATTTGGAGAAAATGGATATTACAGAAAGAAAGTGCGTTTAAGTTGCAAAATGCATTTTTCCTTGTATAATAATAGTCAAATATAGTCAAAGTCAGAATGGAGGAGGCTGAGTGAGAAACATATCTGATGTTATCGAAACTTATTTGAAGCAAGTACTTGAAATAAGTCAAAAAGATATCTTGGAGATTAAAAGAAGTGAAATAGCAGATAAATTTCAGTGTGTTCCTTCTCAAATCAATTACGTAATCAATACCAGGTTTACCATCGAGAGAGGTTATGTTGTAGAGAGTAAGCGTGGGGGCGGCGGTTATATACGCATCATGAAGGTGGAATCACAGGATTCCGTGCAACTTATCAACCAATTATTATCGCTTATTGGTTCCAGGGTAACTCAATCGATGGCTGAAGGAGTAATTTCACGGCTGATGAATGAAGACGTCATTAATGAAAGAGAAGCAAAGATAATGATGAGCGTCATAGATAGATCGGTGATTTATATCGACCTACCTGACCGCGATGAACTTAGGGCTAGAATTTTAACTGCGATGCTTACGACTTTAAAATATAAATGAAACTGGCAGAGGTGATGAACGTTGATTTGCCAAGAATGTCATCAAAGGCCTGCTACCCTGCACTTCACCAAAATCATCAATGGAAAAAAGACTGAAGTCATGATTTGTGAGAAATGTGCTCAGGAAAAAGGCGAAATATTCATGGATGCAGGCGGACCTGGTTTTTCAATAAATAATTTATTAGCAGGATTGTTGAATATGGAGTCGAATATTCAACAGACGAAGGCAAATGCATTTCCTAAAACGGAAGAGAGGCGTTGTCCGCATTGTCATCGATCTTATAAAGAATTTGTCCATATTGGCAAGTTTGGCTGTGCCGAATGTTATAAAACGTTCAATGAACAGTTAAATCCCATTTTAAAGAGAGTTCATAGCGGAAATACAGCACATATAGGGAAAATTCCAAAAAGGATCGGTGGCACCATCTATCTTCGAAAGCAAATTTCAGATTTGAAAGAAGTTTTAAAGGCCCACATTGATCAAGAGGAATTCGAGAAAGCGGCAGAGGTAAGAGATAAGGTACGTTCCCTTGAAAAAAGGTATGAAGCCCAAGAGGGAGGCGAGGAATTATGAGCTTGGAAAAGTTTGTAGAAAACGCTTTGAGTTCCTGGATGAGTGCCGAAGGGCCGGAAATTGATATTGTATTGAGTTCGCGGATTCGGCTGGCCAGGAATTTCAAAGACTTTACCTTCCCAACCTCCTTTTCTAACGAAGAAGCTAAAAAAATAATTGAATTGGTCAAAAAAAGAAGTGAAGAGGAAGTGACTCCAGAGATTGGGAAACTGGAACTTTTAGAGATTGACCAATTGCAGCCACTGGAAAAGCGCGTTCTCGTTGAAAAACATTTAATCAGTCCTCATTTAGTCGAAGATTCAGCGAAAAGCGCATGTCTCCTTTCGGAAAATGAAGAAATAAGCATCATGATAAATGAAGAGGATCATCTCCGTATTCAATGTTTAATGTCGGGATTGCAGCTGAAGGAAACCTTAAAGATTGCAAATGTTCTTGACGATTGGATTGAAGAATCCATAGACTATGCATATGATGAAGAAAGAGGATACCTAACTAGTTGTCCGACTAATGTGGGAACAGGATTAAGGGCTTCAGTCATGATGCATCTTCCCGGCCTGGTCCTTACACAGCAGATGAATAATATCATACCGGCTATCAACCAATTGGGGTTGGTGGTTCGAGGGATTTATGGAGAGGGCAGTCAAGGTTTAGGGAATATTTTTCAAATCTCAAATCAAATTACTCTTGGAAAGTCGGAAAGGGATATCGTTGAAGACCTAAAAAGTGTAGTGCAACAAATCATAGCCCAGGAACGGTCAGCGAGGGATGCATTAGCGAGGACTTCCCACATACAATTAGAAGATAGAATTTTCCGCTCATATGGAATTTTGTCCAATGCTCGAATCATCGAGACCAAGGAGGCAGCTACCTGTATCTCCGACGTTAGGTTAGGGATAGATCTTGGGTATATAAAAAATATTTCCAAAAGCATTTTAAATGAGTTGATGATTTTGACGCAGTCGGGATTTTTACAAAAGTACGCAGGCGGCCCTTTAAGAACCCATGAAAGGGATATTCGTAGAGCAGCACTCATCCGGGAACGCTTGAATTTCACGGAATCTTCCTCCACTTAGAGGTCATTGACCTCTTTAGGGAGTATCAAATTTCATGTAATAGATATGGAGCAAGAATAAGCTTCTGCCATTACTTAGAGAATTGCCAGCAACTTTATTCAAAACGAAAATTCTTAAGGAGGAATTCCCTATGATGTTTGGTCGTTTTACTGAAAGAGCCCAGAAAGTATTAGCATTAGCCCAAGAAGAGGCAATCCGTTTAGGTCATAATAATATTGGCACGGAACATATTTTACTGGGTCTTGTCCGAGAAGGTGATGGTATTGCAGCCAAAGCGTTATATGCTCTTGGATTGGGTCCGGAAAAGATTCAGAAAGAAGTGGAAAATTTAATTGGCCGTGGACAGGATACGGCTCAAACGATACATTATACCCCGAGAGCCAAGAAAGTCATTGAACTTTCCATGGATGAGGCAAGAAAATTAGGTCACTCATATGTTGGGACAGAGCATGTTCTTCTAGGTCTTATACGAGAAGGGGAAGGTGTAGCTGCCCGCGTATTGAATAATCTCGGTGTAAGTTTAAATAAAGCCAGGCAACAAGTATTACAGCTTTTGGGCAGCAATGAATCAGGTGGTCATCAAGGTTCTGCCGCTTCAAATGCGAGCACACCGACACTGGATGGCTTAGCCCGTGATTTAACGGCGATTGCCAGGGAGGGAAGCCTGGATCCCGTTATCGGAAGAAGTAAGGAAATACAGCGTGTCATTGAGGTATTAAGCCGTCGTACAAAAAATAACCCAGTATTGATCGGTGAACCTGGGGTAGGTAAAACAGCCATTGCTGAAGGGCTTGCCCAACAGATCATCAATAATGAGGTACCTGAAATTTTACGCGATAAACGCGTAATGACACTTGATATGGGTACTGTTGTGGCTGGTACTAAATACCGTGGTGAATTTGAGGACCGGTTGAAGAAAGTCATGGATGAAATACGTCAGGCGGGTAATATCATCCTATTCATCGATGAATTGCATACATTGATTGGTGCAGGTGGTGCAGAAGGTGCCATTGATGCCTCCAATATCCTAAAACCATCATTGGCCCGTGGTGAATTACAATGTATCGGTGCTACAACATTGGATGAATACCGTAAGTATATTGAAAAGGATGCTGCGCTTGAACGTCGCTTCCAGCCAATCCAAGTCGATGAGCCGACTATTTTGGAATCCATCCAAATTCTCAAGGGGCTGCGTGACCGTTATGAGGCACATCACCGCGTATCGATTACTGACGAAGCGATTGATGCCGCAGTCAAATTATCCGACCGTTATATTTCCGATCGCTTTTTACCGGATAAAGCAATTGACTTGATTGATGAAGCTGGCTCCAAGGTTAGACTGCGCTCATACACAACGCCACCTAACTTAAAGGAACTTGAAGTGAAGCTAGATGATGTTCGCAAGGAAAAGGATGCTTCCGTTCAGAGTCAGGAATTTGAAAAAGCTGCTTCGCTTCGCGATACGGAACAACGCTTAAGAGAACAATTGGAAGAAACGAAAAAAACTTGGAAAGAAAAACAAGGGCAGGAGAACAGTGAAGTCACTGTGGATGACATTGCACATGTCGTATCCAGCTGGACGGGAGTGCCAGTCACTAAATTGGCGCAAACAGAGTCAGATAAACTGCTTAATATGGAGTCAATCCTCCATGATCGTGTAATTGGGCAGGAAGAGGCCGTCATTGCGGTTTCTAAAGCAGTACGACGTGCCAGGGCAGGTTTGAAAGATCCTAAACGTCCAATTGGTTCATTCATCTTCTTGGGACCTACAGGGGTCGGTAAAACCGAGCTTGCCCGTGCTTTGGCTGAATCCATATTTGGTGATGAAGATGCCATGATTCGCATCGATATGTCTGAATATATGGAGAAACATTCGACTTCACGTCTTGTTGGATCCCCTCCAGGATATGTTGGATACGAAGAAGGCGGTCAGTTAACGGAAAAAGTGCGGAGGAAACCATACTCCGTCGTTCTGCTTGATGAAATAGAAAAGGCGCATCCGGATGTCTTCAATATCCTTCTTCAAGTATTGGAAGACGGAAGACTGACAGATTCCAAGGGGCGTACTGTCGATTTCAGGAATACCATTCTGATCATGACATCGAATGTAGGTGCGTCGGCCTTGAAAACCGATAAGTATGTCGGCTTTAACATCCAGGATACTGGCCAGGACTATAAAAATATGAAAGGGAAAGTGATGGAAGAACTCAAACGTGCATTCCGTCCGGAATTCCTGAATCGTATTGATGAAACCATCGTGTTCCACTCATTAGAGAAGGATCATTTGAAACAAATCGTTACATTAATGTCAAATCAGCTTACTACCCGTTTGAAAGAACAGGAGATATACTTGGAGCTGACAGATGCGGCTAGAGAAAAAATTGCTACGGAAGGTTTTGATCCGGAATATGGGGCAAGGCCAATCCGTAGGGCGCTTCAGAAGCATGTAGAAGATTATCTATCCGAAGAGTTGCTTAAGGGCAACGTGAAAAAAGGGCAAACGGTCGTAATGGATGTCGTTAATAATGAGTTTGCAATCCGGCAAGGCGAGCCTGTTAATGTAAGTGAATAACCTGATCCTAAACTTCGAGGTACACGCAGATTCTTTTGCAGTGTACCTCTGTTTTTTATCTATAGGTAGATATGAGTATAAACGGGACAAGCAAAGTGAATATTTTTTTAAAAAAACTTAGCCTTAAGAAGGTTTAAATAAAACAGAGATATAATATCCTTAATATAGATATTTTTTCCAAAGGAAGAGGAGTAATTTATGGCTGTAAAAAAGAAAACAAAATTTATGTGTCAGTCTTGTGGATATGAGTCCGCGAAATGGATGGGGAAATGCCCAGGCTGCGGTGAATGGAACAAAATGGTCGAGGAAACCGAAATTGTTAAACCTGCTAGAAAGGGCGCTTTTACCCATTCGGAGGTTAGAGGTTCCGGGGAACGAGAGAAGGCAGCACCCATAACGACCATTCAATCAGAAAAAGAACCACGGATTAAGACGGATTTAATGGAATTGAATCGTGCTCTTGGGGGCGGGATCGTACAGGGGTCACTTGTATTGATCGGAGGGGACCCGGGTATCGGTAAGTCCACCCTGCTTTTACAGGTATCATCCCAATTGGCGCATAAACAGAAAAAAGTGCTATATATATCAGGTGAAGAATCAGTCAAGCAGACCAAATTGAGAGCGGACCGGCTTGGGACCATGTCGGAACATCTATTCGTTTATGCTGAAACCGATATGGACTATATCCAACAGGCCATTACAGAGGTAAAACCGGATTTGGTCATTATTGACTCCATTCAAACGGTATATCATTCGGAGGTTACATCTGCCCCGGGAAGCGTTTCACAAGTGAGGGAATGCACAGCCTCACTCATGCGCATAGCTAAAACGAACGGGATCGCGATTTTTATCGTCGGTCACGTTACAAAGGAAGGGGCCATTGCAGGGCCGCGACTGCTTGAGCACATGGTTGACACCGTTTTATATTTTGAAGGAGAAAGACACCATACATATCGAATTATACGCGCGGTCAAAAATCGCTTTGGTTCGACGAATGAGATGGGTATTTTTGAAATGAAAGAACATGGATTGGAAGAGGTTGCGAATCCATCGGAAATTTTCCTTGAAGAACGGTCGCAAGGAGCTTCGGGTTCCACGGTCGTCGCATCCATGGAGGGCACAAGGCCGGTGCTTGTCGAAATTCAAGCATTGATTTCACCTACGAGTTTTGGAAACCCAAGGCGAATGGCCACGGGAATTGACCACAATCGAGTTTCGCTTTTAATGGCTGTTCTGGAAAAGAGAGTGGGCTTGCTGCTCCAAAACCAGGATGCGTATTTAAAGGTTGCTGGTGGGGTCAAGCTTGATGAACCGGCGATTGACCTCGCTGTCGCAATAAGCATTGCATCAAGCTTCCGTGATAAACCAACAAACCCTGCCGATTGCATCATTGGTGAAGTGGGGCTGACTGGGGAAGTCAGAAGGGTGTCACGGATAGAACAAAGGGTGCAGGAAGCAGCGAAGTTAGGGTTTGAGCGGGTTATCATACCGGCTAATAATATAGGGGGATGGACCGCCCCGAAAGGTATTAAGATCGTTGGTGTTTCATCGGTTTCGGAGGCTCTTAAACAAACGTTAGGGGGTTAAGTATGACAGATAAAAAAGGGTATGAGAAAACAAAATTGGAAATTCTGCAAATTGTAGCACCGGGTACCCCGCTTCGGGAGGGCATTGAAAATGTCCTGAGGGCAAATACAGGTGGTTTGATAGTTGTCGGATATAACGAGAAGGTGCGAACGATCGTGGATGGCGGCTTCGAAATCAACTGCAACTGTACCCCCAGCACATTATATGAGTTGGCGAAGATGGACGGGGCCATCATTTTAAATGAAACGGCCGATAAGATCATTTTTGCAAATGCCCAATTAGTGCCGGATAATAGCACACCTTCCACTGAAACGGGAATGCGGCATAGGACAGCGGAACGTGTGGCAAGGGAGACCAAGTCGTTGGTCGTCGCAATCTCACAACGCCGGAATGTCATCACTTTATATCAGGGCAATTTCCGGTATGCCCTTAAAGATATAGGTGTCATACTCGCCAAGGCTAATTTGGCCATCCAGACCCTGGAAAAATACAAGGTGGTCCTGCAGCAGAGCATATCGGTTTTAGGAGCGCTCGAGTTTGAGGAAATCGTGACCTATGCCGACCTTTTGCAGGTATTTCATCGTTATGTAATGGTGCTCAGAATCAAGGCCGAGCTACTAACGTACCTTAATGAGCTTGGTACGGAAGGAAGATTGATCCGTTTGCAAATGAATGAAATCCTGGCAGATATTGAAACGGAAGGAAAATGGCTTATCAAGGATTATACCTCCAGTAATGATGAAAATCCCGAGGAAATCATTTTTAGGCTTCAAGAGTTGGCCATGCAGGAAAAACTGGATGAAAGCATTCTTCTAAAGGTGCTGGGCTATCATGGATACATACATCTTGATGAGTCAGTACATCCCCGTGGTTACCGTATTCTTCATAAAATCCCACGCCTGCCGGGTTTGATCATCGAAAATTTAGTGAAACAGTTCGGAAGCTTTAGTGAAGTCAATAAAGCAACGGTTGAAAACCTTGACGATGTGGAGGGTATAGGCGAAGTCCGCGCCAATAAAATCAAAGAAGGACTCCGCATTTTAAAAAATCAGCTGGTCACAAATAGAAGGATGTAAGGAGCAGCTGGCCTTTTAACATTCACCTGAACCAGCTTGAAATTGATTGGTGTTTATTTTTGACACTCAAAACTCAGGGTGCTAGGCTAATATTACGAAAAAGAGAAGAAGTCGTATTTGTAAATCCACTAATTCCTTAAGTGAATTTAACGTATATAATGAAAACGAATTTTCGAAGGTTTCATTTTATTTTATTGGTCAATAATGAGTAGAGGGAGGTGAAAGGGATGTTAAAACGCATTATACAAGCATGCTTCTTAATAGTCGGCGGAACACTTGGTATGTTACTAATTCCTGAATTATTAATTGTTTTACATGCAGACGATATTGCTTTATTAAACAATCCTTATGTAAGTGTACTGTTGGGTGCCATTATCTTTTATCTTATAACTTTTTGGGCAGTAGATCATGTGATCTATTTTATGAAGTGGCTGGAGGAACAGCTTGTTAAGATACCGATTACGGATATAATCTTTGGCAGCGTCGGCCTTTTAGTGGGACTGCTTGCGGCGTTCTTGGTTGGCTCCGCCTTCAGTGCCATCAAGGTTCCTATTTTAAATACAGTGGTACCTATCATCCTTACGCTTTTATTTGGTTATCTTGGTTTTCAGGTGGGCTTTAAAAAACGTGATGAGCTATTGAGTTTATTCATGAAAAGCAATAAGAAAAAGAATACTGATGGTGAAGCGAGCGAAGAGGATGAAGAGGGGTATAGCAAGCGGCTGAAGATTCTCGATACTAGCGTCATCATTGATGGTAGAATTGCGGATATCTGTCAGACGGGCTTTCTGGAGGGTACCATAGTCATTCCTCAATTCGTATTAAACGAACTGCAGCACATTGCCGATTCATCTGATGCATTGAAAAGGAATCGCGGAAGACGCGGTTTGGATATCTTGAATCGAATTCAAAAAGACCTACCGATTAAAGTGGAGATGTACGAGGGGGATTTTGAAGACATTCAGGAAGTGGACAGTAAACTAGTGAAGCTTGCCAAAATATCGGGCGGAATGGTCGTTACCAATGATTTCAATTTAAACAAAGTATGCGAGTTTCAAAATGTGGCGGTCCTTAATATCAATGACCTGGCCAATGCCGTAAAACCTGTTGTACTTCCTGGGGAAGAGATGAATGTTCAAGTCATCAAGGACGGGAAAGAGCAGAACCAAGGCATCGCTTATTTGGATGATGGCACCATGATTGTAGTCGAGGGTGGCCGTGATCATATCGGGAAACGGATCGATGTACTTGTCACAAGTGTATTGCAAACCTCTGCAGGCCGGATGATATTCGCTAAACCGAAACTATTAGAAAAAGCATTATAAAGAAGAGTAGGAGAAACCGTTATGTTTTATGAAGTAGTGATACCTGCAGCTGGACAAGGCAAAAGAATGAAGGCGGGCAAGAATAAACTTTTTATTGAACTATCGGGTATCCCGATCATTGTTTATACACTGCGTGTCTTCGAAGAAGATCCTGACTGTCGGGGGGTTATCCTTTCGATAAACCCGGCAGAAAAGGATTATTTCAATCAATTGATAGCAGCGTATGGGCTTAAAAAGGTCAAGAAACTGGTCATGGGCGGCAAGGAGCGCCAACAAAGCGTGTATAATGGACTGCAACATGCAGAAGAAGACATCATCCTGGTCCATGACGGTGCCCGCCCTTTTATCAATCTTGGGCAAATCAGTGAATTGACTACTTCCGCCTCCCTGCATGGAGGTGCCGTAATTGCAGTGCCCGTTAAGGATACGATTAAAAAAGCGGCAAACAAAGAGGTAGTGGAAACAGTGGAACGATCAAGCTTGTGGGCGGTACAAACTCCACAAGCTTTTCGTTTATCCATATTAAAAAATGCGTATGAACAGGCAGAAGCTGAAGCATTTTTAGGGACGGATGATGCAAGTTTGCTAGAGCGGATCAATGAACAGGTAGTTATTATTGAGGGCAATTATGATAATATTAAAATTACGACTCAGGAAGACCTTTATTTTGCAGAAGCGATTTTACATAAACAACAACATGGAAAAAGATGATTGGGGAGAATGATATGTTTAGAATAGGACAAGGATATGACGTTCATCAGCTTGTGGAAGGAAGACCTTTGATAATTGGCGGGATTACGATTCCGTATGAGAAAGGTCTGCTAGGTCATTCGGATGCGGATGTCCTTCTGCATACTGTTGCCGATGCTTGCTTGGGGGCAATTGGTGCAGGGGATATCGGTAAGCATTTTCCGGATACCGACCCTGAATTTAAAGATGCCGATTCGGCAAAACTGCTGCAGCATATTTGGGCGATCGTAAAAAAAGAAGGATATTCCCTAGGCAATGCGGACTGTACAATCATTGCACAAAGCCCAAAAATGGCACCGTATATCGAGGAAATGCGAGGCAGGATTGCTGAACTTTTAGATGCGTCGATAGACAGAATTAATGTAAAGGCGACCACTACCGAGAAACTTGGATTTACAGGCAGGAGCGAAGGAATCGCGGCACAGGCTGTAGTCTTATTGGTTAAATCAAACTAAATTCGTTTTTAGGGTGGATGCCTTTATCCCAATGTATTTAAATGATAATATATACAATAGAATTGAACGACTGGGAGGTCTATATATATCATGAGCAGCGATATTCGAGTTCGCTATGCACCGAGTCCGACTGGACATTTACATATTGGTAATGCACGGACTGCTTTATTTAATTATTTATACGCACGAAATAAAGGCGGGAAATTCATCATCCGTATTGAAGATACCGACCAAAAGAGAAATATTGAAGGCGGAGAGGAAAGTCAGCTTAAATATTTGAAATGGCTTGGCATGGATTGGGATGAAGGTGTTGATGTAGGCGGTGAATACGGGCCATATCGTCAATCCGAAAGGAACGACCTTTATCAGGAATTGTATCAAGAGCTTTTGGATAAGGGTTTAGCATATAAATGCTATTGTACGGAAGAAGAGCTTGAAGCAGAGCGTGAAGGACAGGTCGAACGCAATGAAACGCCAAAATATTCTGGGAAGTGCAAGCATTTAACTGAGGAAGAGCAAGCGGAACTAGTGGCACAAGGAAGAAAACCGAGCATTCGCTTTGCCGTTCCAGCTGGGAAGGTCCTTACTTTCAAAGATATGGTCAAGGATGAGGTTTCATTTGAAACAGATGGCTTTGGTGATTTTGTTATCGTTAAAAAAGATGGCATTCCAACTTATAACTTTGCAGTGGCCGTCGATGATCATTTGATGAAGATTTCACATGTCCTTCGCGGTGATGATCATATCTCCAATACTCCAAAACAATTGATGATTTATGAAGCTTTCGGCTGGGAACCGCCGGTATTCGGACATATGACGCTGATTGTAAACGAAAGCAGGAAGAAACTGAGTAAACGTGATGAGTCGATCATTCAATTCATTGAGCAATATGAAGAGCTAGGTTATGTTCCTGAAGCGTTATTCAATTTCATTACATTACTAGGATGGTCTCCGGTCGGGGAGGAAGAGATTTTCACGAAGGAAGAATTCATTAATAATTTCGATGCTGACCGGCTGTCTAAATCACCTGCACTTTTCGATAAACAAAAGCTTACATGGATGAATAACCAATATGTGAAGCAATTGGACGTCAATCGTGCAGTGGACTTGTCAATGCCTCACTTAATTAAAGCGGGGAAGGTTTCAGAGACACTGACCGCCGAAGAAGAAGAGTGGGTACATGGGCTAGTTTCCCTTTTTCAAGAGCAGATGAGTTATGGAGCGGAAATAGTCGAGCTATCTGAACTGTTTTTCAAGGATGAGGTCGTGTTCGAGGAAGAAGCTAAGGAAGTGCTGGCTGAAGAACAGGTGCCGGAAGTCATGAAAGCTTTCCTTCAGGAGATTGAAGGGCTTGAAGAATTTAACGCGGATGAAATCAAGAAGTCCATTAAAGCCGTACAAAAAGGCACAGGTCATAAAGGGAAAAAATTATTCATGCCTATAAGGGCTGCCGTCACGGGCCAAACACATGGTCCTGACTTGCCTAAGGCGATTTCATTACTGGGCAAGGAAAAAATTAAACAGCGTATTCAGAGTATTTTATATTAACAATTTGTCGAAAATGTAATATAGTATTTAATAATCTTACAAAAGAACGCGTAGATGGGGAGAAGTAAGTAAACGAAGCTTTTTAGAGAGAACCATAACCTGCTGAAAGTGGTTCAAGCCTCTCGTTTTCTGAAATGCACCCTTGAGTCCTTTGCTGAACTAACTTATAGTAGGCACAGGCGGAATTTCCTCCGTTACAGGGATTAAAGTTGGGGATGAAAAAAACAGGAAAAAGCTTTATCTGGTTTTTACATTCCAAACAGAGTGGAACCGCGCTTCAAGCGTCTCTGTCTATTTGGACAGAGACGCTTTTTTATATGCTTTAAAAGCTTCAAAAGGGGATGTTGGAAAAGGACGGCACATAGGGGGGAATCATTTTGTTAAAGATGTTTAAAGAGGATATCGAAGTGGTTTTTGATCAAGATCCTGCTGCGCGCAGCTATTTGGAAGTCATATTGACGTACGCGGGTTTACATGCGATTTGGAGTCATAGGATGGCTCACGCACTATTCAAGAAGAAATTCTTTTTCCTGGCAAGAAGTATATCTCAAATCAGTCGGTTTTTTACCGGAATTGAAATTCATCCAGGGGCTACGATTGGCCGTCGTTTCTTCATTGACCATGGAATGGGGATCGTCATTGGCGAAACTTGTGAAATTGGCGACAATGTATCCGTCTTTCAAGGTGTAACCCTCGGGGGGACAGGAAAGGAAAAGGGAAAACGTCATCCTACGATAAAGGATAATGTCCTGATTGCTACAGGAGCAAAAGTGCTGGGTTCCATCACTGTTGGGGAAAACTCAAAAATCGGTGCAGGATCGGTTGTTTTAAAAGAGGTGCCGCCTAATTCTACAGTGGTTGGCATTCCAGGTAAAGTGGTCATTCAAGATGGTATCAAAATCAACAAAGACCTAAATCATTGTGATCTTCCTGATCCAATCGCTGATCGCTTTAAGGAATTGGATAGTGAACTCAGGGCCTTAAGAGAGAAGTTGGCTGAACAGAAGCAGGAAGAAAGGAGTCTATAATATGGCGATTAAAATATATAACACAGCAACAAGAAAAAAGGAAACCTTCGTCCCGATTGAAGAGGGAAAGGTGAAGATGTATGTATGCGGGCCCACTGTCTATAATTACATTCATATAGGTAATGCAAGACCGGCAATCGTATTCGATACCGTTCGTAGGTATTTGGATTACCGTGGATATGATGTGCAATTCGTTTCGAACTTTACGGATGTGGATGATAAGCTGATTCGCGCGGCAAAAGAATTGGGTGAAGATGTACCGACCATCTCAGAGCGTTTCATCAAGGCTTATTTTGAAGACGTGTCGGCATTGGGCTGCAAAAAAGCGGATGCTCACCCAACCGTAATGGAGAACATGGATGCAATCATTGAATTCATCTCGGCATTAATTGAAAAAGGATTCGCTTATGAATCTGAAGGGGATGTGTATTACCGCACTCGTAAGTTTGAAGGATATGGAAAGCTTTCACATCAGTCCATCGATGAGCTGCGAGTGGGGGCCCGTATTGAAATAGGGGAGAAAAAACAAGATGCCCTTGATTTTGCCCTTTGGAAAACGGCCAAGGATGATGAAATATCTTGGGAGAGCCCATGGGGTAAGGGGCGTCCTGGCTGGCATATAGAATGCTCCGCAATGGTCAAAAAGTATTTGGGCGATACGATCGATATTCATGCAGGGGGTCAAGATCTGGCTTTTCCGCATCATGAAAATGAAATTGCACAATCCGAGGCATTGACGGGTAAGACCTTTGCGAATTATTGGATGCATAACGGGTATATAAATATTGAGAATGAAAAAATGTCTAAGTCCTTAGGCAATTTCGTCCTTGTGCATGACATCATTCAGAAGCATGATCCACAAGTGTTACGCTTCTTCATGTTATCTGTACATTACCGTCATCCCATCAATTATAGCGAAGAAGTGCTTGAAAATGTAAAAGCGTCCCTTGAACGCTTAAGGACATCTTATCAAAACTTAAAGCATCGTCTTCAAGTAAGTGACGGATTGACTGAGAATAATGATGTTTGGTTGGAGAAGCTTAATGAATTACAGGAACAATTCATTAAGGAAATGGACGATGATTTCAACACAGCTAATGCAATATCCATGCTCTTTGAACTTTCCAAACAGGCGAATTATTACTTGATGGAGAAAAACACAGACAAGGAAGTAATTAATGCTTTCCTTGATAAATTCAACATCTTATTTTCTGTCCTGGGGTTATCCCTTGAAGAAGAGGGGCTTTTGGATGAAGAAATTGAAGGGTTGATACAGCAGAGAATTCAAGCGCGGAAAGACCGCAATTTTGGGTTATCTGATGAAATTCGTGATCGCTTGAAAAACATGAATATCATATTAGAGGATACCCCTCAAGGTACAAGATGGAAAAGAGGGTAATTAATGCTTCATTACGATAGTAAGGTAGATGCAAAAATGCTGAACAGTCTTGCTTTAGCATATATAGGTGATGCCGTATTCGAAACATATATACGGCATCACCTCATTCAAAAAGGATCGGTCAAGCCTAATCTACTTCATAAAAAAGCTACATCTTTTGTAGCGGCTAAGGCGCAAAATAAAGTCATCCACTTTTTCCTGGAGTCAGATTGTTTATCGGAAGAGGAATCCGCAGTCGTTAGGCGCGGGCGAAATGCAAAATCCGGTACGGTACCGAAGAATACAGATGTGCAAACGTATCGCTACAGTACAGCCTTCGAGGCACTTATGGGATTTTTGTATTTATCCGGCCGAATAGAAAGAATGGAAGAACTCATCAAAAAATCCATTGAATACATTGAAGAAGAAAAGGGGAGTAACCCATGAGCGAAGAATATATCATTGGCAGAAACCCCGTATTGGAAGCTCTTCGCTCCGAACGGGATATTAACAAAATTTGGATAGCCGAAGGCTCGCAAAAAGGCTCGATGCAACCACTCATCGGTCTGGCGAAGGAAAAGAAGGTATTCGTGCAAATCGTACCGAAGAAAAAAATTGACCAAATGGCAGAAGGCATCCATCAAGGCGTTGTCGCACAAGTTGCTGCATATGAATATGTGGAGCTGGATGATTTATTCGCAAAAGCGGCTGAACGGGACGAAGCACCTTTTTTCATGATTCTTGATGAAGTTGAAGATCCGCATAATTTAGGGTCGATCATGAGGACGGCTGATGCAGTCGGTGCCCATGGAATCATCATTCCAAAAAGGAGAGCGGTGGGCTTGACTGCAACAGTGGCAAAAGCCTCGACGGGTGCAATCGAGTATATTCCGGTAGCTCGCGTTACAAATTTGGCAAGAGCGGTTGAAGAGTTGAAAGAGCGTGGGGTATGGATAGTCGGTACCGATGCGAAAGGCAGCGATGATTACCGTAACATGGATGGAAAGATGCCTATCGGACTTGTTATCGGCAGCGAAGGAAAAGGCATGGCCCGGTTAATGAAGGATAAATGTGATTTTCTCGTCCGTCTCCCTATGGCAGGTCAAGTAACTTCGTTAAATGCATCGGTAGCAGCCGGTTTATTGATGTATGAGGTTTATAGAAAAAGAAATCCTCTAGGGCAATGATGAAATGAATATTCTGTTGGTGGACGGTTATAACATTATTGGAGCTTGGCCGGAACTGAGAGAATTAAAGGAACGGGATCTTGCTGCTGCAAGGGACCGGTTGATAGAAATGATGGCGGAATATCAAGCATTTACCGGATACCGTGTAATTGTCGTATTTGACGCTCAATATGTTCAGGGAATTGCCCGCATATTCAAAAATCACAAAGTTGACGTAATTTTTACAAAAGAAAATGAAACTGCGGATGAAAGAATTGAAAAGATGGCCATTGAACTGAATAATGTCAAAACGCAAATTCAAGTGGCAACCTCTGACTTCACGGAACAGTGGGTGATCTTCGGCCAAGGGGCCCTAAGGAAATCCGCTCGTGAACTGCTTATTGAAATGGAAGAAATTCAAGGCGAAATCAAGAAAGATGTAAGAAAAACAACGACGATAAGACCCGTGGCTAAAATTCCTTTAAGTGAAGAAGTGGCAGAAATTTTCGAAAAATGGCGCCGGGGTAAAATATGAACCATTGACGGGTAAAATTTACCTGCTGTATAATATTTCTATCTGAGTCAGGTCAGGGGGATATAATGTGGGTCTCAAATTCGGAATGAAGCTTAACGAAAAGTATCTGCAGTTTGAGGATGATGAATTGATAGGGTTGGTGCACACTGGAGACAGTGAAGCGCTGGATTATTTGATCCAAAAGTATCGTAATTTTGTAAGAGCGAAGGCAAGGACTTATTTCTTGATTGGTGCCGATAAGGAAGACATCGTGCAAGAAGGTATGATTGGTTTATATAAGGCCGTCCGTGATTTTAAAGGGGATAAATTATCTTCTTTTAAAGCATTTGCAGAACTATGCATTACGAGGCAGATCATTACAGCTATCAAAACAGCAACACGTCAAAAACATATTCCGCTCAATTCCTATGTTTCCCTGGACAAGCCCATTTACGATGAGGAATCGGATCGAACTCTAATGGATATTATATCGGGTACGAAAGTTTTGGACCCGGAAGAACTGATCATCAACCAAGAAGAGTTTGACGATATCGAATTAAAGATGGCCGAGCTCCTGAGTGATCTTGAGAGAAAAGTGTTAGCTCTTTACCTGGATGGACAAACCTACCAAGAAATTTCGGAAGAGTTGAACCGGCATGTTAAGTCAATCGACAACGCCCTTCAGCGGGTGAAAAGAAAGCTCGAGCGCTATCTGGAAGTAAGGGAAATCAGTTTATAATCCCTCCGCTTTTTCCGCTTAATTTCATCTGTCCCTTCTCCACATGGAAGTTTATTATTCACAAAGATTTTTAATGGATGTCAAGTAAACCGATATTCTGATTTCCGGTGCCCATAATCGTCGAAACCCGCTTTGATATTGACAATAAAAAACAGCCGTGATAAGGTTTTATGGATATAGTAGATAGGATAGGTGTATCTAATGCGAAAAAAAATAGTTCTTGCCTGCACTGATTGCGGTACAAGGAATTATAGTTATGAGAGCAAACAATCGACAAGCGGCGAACGACTGGAAATCAAGAAATTTTGCAGTACGTGCAACTCACACTCGATTCATAAGGAAACGAAATAACCGTTCTATAAATAGATTGACAGAAGCTTCTAATGCTTGGAGGTACATTCATGAAACGTTTTACCGAATTTTTCAGCGGAGTCGCCCGCGAAATGCAAAAAGTAAGCTGGCCGAAACGCAAGGAGCTTACCAAATATACAATCGTGGTGGTAACGACTGTAGTATTTATGGCTTTATTCTTTACAGTGGTGGATTTGGGCATTTCCGAATTAATTCGCTTAGTTATTGAATAAGAGATTCGAAAATAAGGTATAATAGTGATAGAATAATATGTGTCAGCAGAAAAGCCCGGAAACGGGTTTTTTAATTTGTCTTTTTTAATAAGTGAAGAAGTTCAAAATCGAGCACTGCTGTAATATGTTCACCACAATATATTCTAGTTAAGTCGGGATGACGCCGTATGGTTTTTTGGCTAAAACGTTCAAAGATAAAGATTAATAAAGAAAATGATTGATTGCAGGGAGGGAAGGACGTTAAAGTCCTAACACATGGAAAAGAATTGGTATGTAGTTCACACCTATTCAGGTTATGAGAACAAAGTTAAGGCTAACTTGGAAAAACGTGTTGAAACTATGGGGATGGAAGACAAGATCTTTCGCGTTGTAGTTCCAGAAGAAGAAGAAACAGAAGTGAAAGATGGCAAAAAGAAAGTGACCAAAAAGAAAGTATTTCCAGGATATGTGTTGGTTGAGATCATCATGACTGATGATTCATGGTATGTTGTCCGGAATACGCCTGGAGTAACAGGTTTCGTAGGTTCATCTGGAGCTGGTTCAAAACCGACTGCATTGCTGCCGGAAGAAATTGAAGTCGTTCTTAAACGAATGGGCGTAGATGAAAGCAAAATCGAGGTTGATTTTGAAATCGGTGATACGGTTCAAGTTAAGGAAGGACCATTTGCAACATTTGCCGGCCCTATTGAAGAACTTGATAAAGACAAAGGTAAAGTAAGGGTTCTAGTCAATATGTTCGGCCGTGATACACCGGTTGAACTTGATTTTAATCAAGTGGAAAAATTATAAACGGAAAAAAACTTGAAATTGCCTTTTGAAAGTGGTAAAATTTCAAAGGTCAGTATGTTTCAATTTTTAGGCCTCAACGATACAAGCATTCTTTATTAATATATAAAGAATTCAAGATGAGTGGGAGGGTATTACCCTATTACCACATCACGGACTTATAAGGAGGTGTGTCTCGTGGCTAAAAAAGTAATTAAAATGGTTAAATTGCAAATTCCTGCTGGTAAAGCGAATCCGGCACCGCCAGTCGGTCCTGCATTAGGTCAAGCTGGTGTAAACATCATGGGATTCTGTAAGGAGTTCAACGCTCGTACAGCAGATCAAGCTGGTCTAATTATTCCTGTTGAAATCACGGTATTTGAAGACCGTTCATTTACATTCATTACAAAAACTCCACCGGCTGCAGTATTGCTTAAGAAAGTAGCTGGTATCGAGTCTGGTTCTGGTGAACCTAACCGTAATAAAGTTGCTACAGTCAAGCGTGATCAAGTGCGCGAGATTGCTGAAACTAAAATGCCTGACCTAAACGCTGCAAGCGTTGAAGCTGCAATGCGTATGGTTGAAGGTACTGCTCGCAGCATGGGTATTGTCATCGAAGACTAATCCATGTAATTGCTATTTGTTTCTACGGGGTTGCGATTGATACTCGCAACCTTTATTCGTGGGAGGTCATTCCGTTAAAACCACAATTTAGGAGGATTTATATCATGGCTAAAAAAGGTAAAAAGTATCTTGAAGCAGCTAAGCTTGTAGAAGTATCTAAGGCTTATGCTGTAACTGAAGCAATCGAAGTTGCTAAAAAAGCAAACTTCGCAAAATTCGATGCGACTGTTGAAGTTGCTTTCCGTTTAGGCGTAGACCCTAAGAAAGCCGACCAACAAATTCGTGGAGCTGTTGTTCTTCCGAATGGTACTGGTAAAACTCAACGCGTATTAGTATTCGCAAAAGGCGAAAAAGCAAAAGAAGCGGAAGCTGCTGGTGCTGACTACGTTGGCGAATCTGACTACATCAACAAAATCCAACAAGGATGGTTCGAATTCGATGTAATCGTTGCGACTCCAGACATGATGGGTGAAGTTGGTAAACTTGGCCGTGTATTAGGACCTAAAGGTTTAATGCCTAACCCTAAAACTGGCACAGTAACTTTCGATGTAACGAAAGCTGTTAATGAAATCAAAGCTGGTAAAGTTGAATACCGCGTAGATAAAGCTGGTAACATCCACGCTCCAATCGGTAAAGTATCTTTCGAAGATGCTAAACTAGTGGAAAACTTCACTACTATCTATGATACATTATTGAAAGTTAAACCTGCGGCTGCTAAAGGAACTTACATGAAAAACGTTTCTGTAACAACTACAATGGGCCCTGGTGTGAAAGTTGATCCTTCTTCTTTCAAATAAATAATTGACATACCAAAACTATTATTGTTATAATAAGTTTTGTTGTGAATAAATGAATACTATTTGTACCGTAGACAGTAGGTGCTCATTACGAGCTTAATTCCCTGCCGAGGTAATTCGATAATAATAGTCCTGGACTATGACTTTTGAAATTACTGCCTTCATGTCTGCAATAGAGATGAAGGCTTTTTCTTTGAAACGGTATAAATGTTTTCAAGCAAATCTACAGGAGGTGTAAGGATGAACGCAATTATTGAACAAAAGCAAAAAATCGTTGCTGAGATTTCTGAAAAGTTAACTTCAAGCCAATCAACAGTAGTTGTTGACTACCGTGGATTGACTGTTGCTGAAGTAACAGAACTTCGTAAGCAACTTCGTGAAGCTGGCGTTGAGTTTAAAGTTTACAAAAACTCTATGACTCGCCGTGCTGCTGAAAGTGCTGAACTTAGCGCTTTGAACGAATCATTAACAGGTCCAAACGCAATTGCATTCTCAACTGAAGATGTTATTGCGCCAGCAAAAATCCTTAACGATTTTGCGAAAAAACATGAAGCTTTAGAAATCAAAGCTGGAGTAATCGAAGGAAATGTTGCAACTGCTGAAGAAATTAAAGCTCTTGCAGAACTACCTTCACGCGAAGGCCTACTTTCAATGCTACTCAGCGTGCTACAAGCACCTATGCGCGGACTTGCTCTTGCTACAAAAGCTGTTGCAGAGCAAAAAGAAGAACAAGGCGCGTAAGCTGACCGCTTATTTAGCCTGCTGATTCAAAAAAAAACCAACCATTTCGAGGAGGAAATAAAAATGACTAAAGATCAAATCATTGAAGCAGTTAAAAATATGACTGTTTTAGAATTAAACGACCTTGTAAAAGCTATCGAAGAAGAATTCGGCGTAACTGCTGCTGCACCTGTAGCTGTAGCTGCTGCTGGTGGCGCTGCTGCTGAAGAAAAAACTGAGTTTGATGTAATCCTTACATCTGCTGGAGATCAAAAAATCAAAGTTATCAAAGCTGTACGTGAAGTTACAGGTCTTGGACTTAAAGAAGCAAAAGAACTTGTTGACAACACTCCAAAAGCAATCAAAGAAGCTGCTTCTAAAGAAGAAGCTGAAGAAATCAAAGCTAAACTTGAAGAAGTTGGAGCTGGCGTTGAAGTTAAGTAATCTTGCATAAACAAAAAGCTCGCTATCACTGGCGGGCTTTTTTTCTTCATTTTTAAAGAAATGACGGAAATTAGCCGTTAATGGTTTGATAACGAGGATTTCGTTATTACGACATTCCGGCATGCAAGCATCCATTCTTCAATTCTCTTCTCTCATTAAATCTTCAATATTCCTTTCTGATAGGGGGAGATGACTCTGACAGAGCATTACTACTCACAAAAACCGGATGTCGTAAGCAATCCGAAATTTTGGGATTTCACATTAAAGGGACGTACATTTCGCTTCAAAAGTGATAATGGTGTTTTTTCGAAAAAGGAAGTTGATTTCGGATCGCGTCTTTTGGTTGAGAGTTTTAACCTTAATGAGGCTGTGGAAGGAAATATTCTCGATGTTGGTTGCGGTTATGGACCAATTGGAATATCGATTGCGGCAGCTTATCCCAATAGAACGATAGAAATGATTGATATAAATAGCCGGGCAGTTGAATTGTCAAGAGAGAACGCTGCATCTAATGGGATCGCAAACGTGAAGATTTACGAAAGTGATCGTTTTGACAAAGTTGCCTCCAATCAATTCGCAGCGATTCTTACGAACCCTCCCATTCGCGCAGGTAAAAGTGTAGTCCACGAAATTTTAGAAGAAAGCTATCGCAGTTTGGTAGCTGGTGGAGAATTATGGGTTGTCATTCAAAAAAAACAAGGAGCTCCATCCGCAATGGATAAAATGGAGCAATTATTTGGAAATGTTGAGGTGCCCGTTAAGAAAAAGGGTTACTATATACTATTATCCAAAAAGGTTTGACTCTAAATTTTCGCTATGTTAGTATTATAAAATGCATATATATAATTCCGTAACTATGCAATTTTTATACCATTGGTGTATAATCAATGGATAATATGGGAAAAATATATAAATAATAGTTCGTTTTATGAGAAATAGTGGTTTTTAAAATAAAAACCATTTTCTTTTTGTCTATGGAAATGATTCCTTTTCCGAGGCAAATGGATCCTTATAACGCTTGATTTAAGGGGTGAATCAGTTGACAGGTCAACTTGTTCAGTATGGACGACACCGCCAACGTAGAAGTTATGCAAGAATCAGTGAGGTTTTGGACCTTCCGAATCTGATTGAAATTCAAACAGCTTCTTATCAATGGTTTCTAGATGTAGGTTTAAAGGAAATGTTCCAGGATATTTCTCCTATTGAGGATTTTACAGGTAATTTATCGTTAGAATTCATCGATTACAGCTTAGCTGAGCCGAAGTATTCTGTGGAAGAAACAAAGGAACGCGATGTTACGTATTCTGCACCACTTCGTGTGAAAGTGCGCCTTGTTAACAAAGAAACAGGGGAAGTGAAAGACCAGGATGTATTTATGGGTGACTTCCCGCTGATGACTGAAACAGGTACATTTGTCATCAATGGTGCTGAACGGGTAATTGTATCCCAATTAGTGCGCTCACCGAGTGTTTACTATAATGGGAAAATGGATAAAAACGGTAAGCTTGGATTCTCTGCGACCGTTATTCCTAATCGTGGCGCATGGCTCGAATATGAAACAGACGCCAAGGATGTTGTGTATGTTCGAATCGACCGCACCAGGAAATTACCGATCACGGTATTAATGCGTGCTCTTGGATTCGGAACAGATCAAGAAATCATCGATTTGATCGGAGACAACGAATACCTTCGCAACACTCTTGAAAAGGATAACACCGAGAGTGTGGAAAAAGCATTACTGGAAATCTATGAGCGTCTACGCCCAGGTGAACCGCCTACTGTCGAAAACGCGAAAAGTCTTTTAGTATCACGCTTTTTTGATCCAAAACGTTATGATTTAGCTAATGTAGGCCGTTATAAAATAAACAAAAAACTGCATATCAAGAACCGTTTATTCGGACAACGTATTGCAGAGACTTTGATTGATCCTGAAACAGGTGAAATCATCGTTGAAAAAGGTACAATGCTTGATCGTCGGACTCTTGATAGGATCCTGCCTCATATCGAAGGTGGAATCGGATTCAAAACATTCCATCCATCAGGTGGTGTAGTGGAAGAAGAAACTCTTCTACAACCTATTAAAGTGTTTGCACCAAACGATGCCGAAGGCGAAAAAGTGATCAATATCATCGGTAATGCATATGTGACCGACCAGGTCAAAAACATTACACCGGCTGATATCATTTCTTCCATCAGTTATTTCTTTAACTTATTGCATGGTGTGGGAATCACGGATGACATTGACCATTTAGGTAACCGTCGTCTGCGTTCCGTTGGTGAATTGCTGCAAAACCAATTTAGAATTGGTTTATCCCGTATGGAGCGTGTTGTTCGTGAAAGAATGTCCATTCAGGATACGAATACAATCACTCCGCAGCAACTAATCAACATTCGCCCGGTCATTGCATCAATTAAAGAGTTCTTTGGAAGCTCACAGCTTTCCCAGTTCATGGATCAAACGAATCCGCTTGCTGAATTGACGCATAAACGTCGTCTATCTGCATTGGGACCTGGTGGTCTGACACGTGAGCGTGCTGGCTTTGAAGTACGTGACGTTCATTATTCCCACTATGGTCGCATGTGTCCGATTGAAACGCCTGAGGGACCGAATATTGGTTTGATTAACTCGTTATCCAGTTTTGCAAAGGTAAACCCATATGGCTTCATTGAAACACCATATCGTCGTGTGGACCCTGAAACAGGTAGAATTACAAGCCAAATCGATTACTTAACAGCTGATGAGGAAGATAATTATGTAGTTGCCCAAGCGAATGTACGACTGTCGGATGACGGCTCATTCCTTGATAATGATGTTGTTGCACGTTTCCGCGGTGAAAATACCGTTGTTCCGCGTGACCGCGTAGATTACATGGATGTATCTCCTAAACAAGTTGTATCTGCTGCGACTGCATGTATTCCTTTCTTGGAAAACGATGACTCCAACCGTGCCCTTATGGGAGCGAACATGCAACGTCAAGCAGTTCCTTTGCTTCAACCGGAAGCCCCTCGAGTCGGAACGGGTATGGAGTATGTTTCAGCGAAAGACTCCGGTGCTGCTGTAATCTGTAAACACCCTGGTATCGTAGAGCACGTTGAATCACGTGAAGTATGGGTACGTAGGGTAAGTGAAGTAGACGGACAGCAAGTAAAAGGAAATCTTGATAAATATCGTCTATTAAAATTCATTCGTTCCAACCAAGGAACGTGCTATAATCAACGCCCTATCGTCAGTGTTGGCGACAACGTCGTAAAAGGTGAAATTCTTGCTGATGGTCCTTCAATGGAAAAAGGTGAGTTGGCACTTGGACGTAACGTATTGGTTGCCTTCATGACATGGGATGGATATAACTATGAAGATGCCATCATCATGAGTGAACGATTGGTTAAAGATGATGTGTACACTTCTATTCATATTGAAGAATATGAATCTGAATCACGCGATACAAAATTAGGGCCTGAAGAAATCACCCGTGATATCCCTAACGTAGGGGAAGATGCGCTTCGTAATCTTGATGAGCGCGGAATTATCCGTGTGGGTGCTGAAGTGAAAGACGGAGACCTTCTCGTTGGTAAAGTAACGCCTAAAGGTGTAACGGAACTGACTGCCGAGGAACGTCTATTACATGCAATCTTCGGTGAAAAAGCACGTGAAGTAAGGGATACATCACTTCGTGTACCTCACGGCGGCGGAGGAATCGTTCTTGATGTTAAAGTATTCAACAGAGAAGACGGCGATGAACTGCCTCCTGGTGTAAACCAACTCGCACGTGTATATATCGTTCAAAAACGTAAAATCCATGAAGGCGATAAAATGGCTGGACGACATGGTAACAAAGGGGTAATCTCCAGGATTCTTCCTGAAGAAGATATGCCTTATTTACCGGATGGCACTCCAGTCGACATCATGTTAAACCCATTGGGTGTACCTTCACGTATGAACATCGGTCAGGTGCTGGAGCTTCACTTAGGTATGGCTGCACGCGCACTTGGCATCCATGTAGCATCTCCTGTATTCGATGGTGCCACAGAGGAAGATGTTTGGGGTACGATTGAAGAAGCCGGGATGTCCCGTGATGCAAAAACTGTCCTTTATGATGGCCGTTCAGGTGAAGCTTTCGATAACCGTGTATCAGTTGGTGTCATGTATATGATCAAACTGGCACATATGGTCGATGATAAACTTCATGCACGTTCAACTGGTCCTTACTCCCTTGTTACGCAGCAACCACTTGGTGGTAAAGCGCAATTTGGTGGACAGCGTTTCGGTGAGATGGAAGTATGGGCACTTGAAGCTTATGGTGCTGCTTATACATTACAAGAAATCCTAACCGTTAAATCAGATGATGTCGTAGGTCGTGTGAAAACGTACGAAGCGATTGTCAAAGGTGAAAATGTCCCTGAACCAGGCGTTCCTGAGTCATTCAAAGTATTGATTAAGGAGCTTCAAAGTTTAGGATTGGATGTTAAAATCCTCAATGCCGAAGATCGTGAAATCGAAATGCGTGATTTGGAAGATGAAGATGAAGCCAACCAAGCAGACAAATTAAGCCTTGATTCAGAAACTAAAGATATGGTTGCTTCCGAAGTAGGGGCACCTGTCAAAGAATAAAATTAAATATAAACATATCTAGTTATATATTACCCGCTCTGACTGGCAGCGAGATGTTCATTGGAAGATCATGCTGCCTTGTTAGAGCCTTATTGATTCAATCAACCATCATCCGGTGTAAGATTGCCTGATATTTGACGGCAATCAAGGGTTAAACCTGGAGATTAAAAGGGAGGTAGGCCCCTTGTTAGACGTTAATAATTTTGAGTATATGAAAATTGGTCTTGCTTCACCAGACAAGATTCGTTCTTGGTCCCATGGAGAAGTTAAAAAACCAGAAACAATCAACTATCGTACGCTAAAGCCAGAAAAAGACGGTTTATTCTGTGAGAGAATTTTTGGACCTCAAAAGGACTGGGAATGTCATTGCGGAAAATATAAACGTGTTCGTTATAAAGGCGTAGTCTGTGACCGATGTGGCGTTGAAGTCACTCGTGCTAAGGTGCGTCGTGAGCGTATGGGTCATATTGAGCTGGCAGCTCCAGTTTCTCACATATGGTATTTTAAAGGAATTCCTAGCCGTATGGGACTTGTACTTGACATGTCTCCACGGGCTTTGGAAGAAGTTATTTACTTTGCATCTTACGTCGTAACTGAAACGGGCGATACAACTTTAGAAAAGAAACAGCTTCTTTCTGAAAAAGAATATCGTACATACCGTGAAAAATACGGTAAGAAATTCCAAGCTGCCATGGGTGCGGAAGCTATTAAAAAACTTTTACAAGATATTGATACGGAAAAGGAAGTAGAGTCGTTGAAAGAGGAGCTTAAAACAGCTCAAGGACAACGCAGAACCCGTGCAATCAAACGCTTGGAAGTGCTTGAAGCATTCCGTAACTCCGGAAATGAGCCTTCATGGATGATCCTTGACGTGCTTCCGGTAATTCCACCGGAACTTCGTCCTATGGTTCAACTTGATGGAGGACGTTTTGCCACATCTGATCTAAATGATTTATATCGCCGTGTTATCAACCGTAATAATCGTTTGAAAAGATTACTGGATCTTGGAGCACCAAGCATTATCGTTCAAAATGAGAAGCGTATGCTGCAAGAAGCTGTCGATGCTCTTATCGATAATGGCCGTCGCGGCCGTCCGGTAACTGGACCTGGTAACCGTCCGTTAAAATCTTTATCTCACATGTTAAAAGGTAAACAAGGTCGTTTCCGTCAAAACCTTCTTGGTAAACGTGTTGATTACTCTGGCCGTTCCGTTATCGTAGTAGGACCAAACTTAAAGATGTACCAATGTGGTCTTCCTAAAGAAATGGCGATTGAATTATTCAAACCATTCGTTATGAAGGAGCTTGTTCAAAGAGGTCTAGCGCATAACATCAAATCCGCTAAGCGTAAAATTGAACGTTTATCTCCTGAAATATGGGATGTGCTTGAAGAAGTTATTAGAGAACACCCAGTACTATTGAACCGTGCACCGACTCTTCATAGACTTGGTATCCAAGCGTTTGAACCAACGTTGGTTGAAGGTCGCGCAATTCGTTTGCATCCGCTCGTATGTACAGCTTACAACGCTGACTTTGACGGTGACCAAATGGCGGTCCACGTTCCTCTATCTTCTGAAGCCCAAGCCGAAGCACGTATGCTTATGCTTGCAGCACAGAACATTTTGAACCCTAAAGATGGTAAACCTGTCGTTACACCTTCTCAAGATATGGTGTTAGGTAACTATTACTTAACGTTGGAAAGAGAAGGCGCTATCGGCGAAGGTATGATCTTTAAAGATACAAGTGAAGCATTGCTTGCATACCAAAACGGATATGTACACTTACATTCCCGTTGTGCCGTACATGCATCATCACTGAATAATGAAACATTCACTGAAGAACAAAACCGCCAACTGCTTATTACCACTGTCGGTAAATTGATCTTCAATGAAATTTTACCAAAATCATTCCCGTATATTAACGAGCCGACACGATATAATTTGGAAACCAAAACTCCAGAGAAATATTTTGTGGAAAAAGGCGCTAATATCCCTGAATTGATTAAGGCTCAACCTGCTATCGATCCTTTCAAGAAAAAAATTCTTGGAAATATCATCGCGGAAGTCTTTAAACGCTTTAAAATTACCGAAACATCCAAAATGCTTGACCGGATGAAAGATCTTGGATTCAAATATTCGACAAAAGCCGGTATTACCGTTGGTGTGGCTGATATTGTCGTTTTAAAAGAAAAACAAGAAATCATTACTGAGGCTCAAACCAAAGTGGATAACGTCTTGAAACAGTTCAGACGTGGTCTAATTACAGAGGATGAGCGTTATGATCGCGTCATTTCCATCTGGAGTGCTGCCAAGGATACCATCCAGTCCAAACTTATGGACTCACTGGACCGACGCAACCCGATCTTCATGATGAGTGACTCCGGTGCCCGTGGTAATGCTTCCAACTTTACGCAGCTTGCGGGTATGCGTGGTTTGATGGCCAACCCGGCTGGACGTATCATTGAATTACCGATCAAATCAAGTTTCCGTGAAGGTTTAACAGTGTTGGAGTACTTCATCTCTACACATGGTGCGCGTAAAGGTCTTGCCGATACAGCCCTTAAAACAGCCGATTCCGGTTACCTTACCCGTCGACTTGTTGACGTTGCCCAAGATGTCATCATCCGTGATGACGATTGTGGAACGGACCGCGGCTTGAAAATTTCAGCCTTAAGAGAGGGTACTGAAATAATCGAGCATCTTGAAGAGCGCCTAGTGGGCCGTTATGCAAGAAAAGCGATCAGACATCCAGAAACAAATGAAGTAATCGTGGCTGAAAACGATCTTATTACTGAAGATCTTGCTAATTATATTGAATCACTTGGAATTGAAACAGCATGGATCCGTTCTGCCTTTACATGTAACACCAGCCATGGTGTATGTAAAAAATGTTATGGACGCAACTTGGCTACCGGTCAAGAAGTTGAAGTGGGTGAAGCAGTCGGTATTATTGCCGCTCAATCCATCGGAGAACCTGGTACACAGTTGACGATGCGTACATTCCATACAGGTGGGGTTGCCGGGGACGATATCACTCAAGGTCTTCCTCGTATCCAAGAAATATTTGAAGCGAGAAATCCTAAAGGTCAAGCTGTCATTTCTGAAATTGAAGGAACGATTGTTTCGATCAATGAAATTCGGGATAAACAACAGGAAATCGTCGTTCAGGGTGCTGTTGAATCACGCACGTATACTGCGCCGTACACAGCGCGTCTAAGAGTAACTGTTGATACACCTGTCCGTCGTGGTGAAGAGTTGACAGAGGGTTCCATCGATCCGAAAGAATTGCTGAAGGTTACAGACGTGCTTACTGTTCAGGAATACCTGCTTCATGAAGTTCAAAAAGTATACCGGATGCAAGGTGTTGAAATCGGTGATAAACATATCGAGGTAATGGTTAGACAAATGATGCGTAAAGTCCGTGTGCTTGATGCAGGTGAAACTGAAGTACTTCCAGGAACATTATTGGATGTTAACCAGTTCACTACTGCAAACACAGATGCATTGCTGACCAACAAATTACCAGCTACAGGCCGCCCTGTATTGCTAGGTATCACAAAAGCATCTCTAGAAACGGATTCCTTCTTGTCCGCAGCGTCATTCCAAGAAACGACTAGAGTCTTGACTGATGCAGCAATAAAAGGGAAACGTGATGAATTGCTTGGTCTTAAAGAAAATGTCATCATCGGTAAACTTGTCCCAGCAGGAACGGGAATGCTTAGATACAGAAAAGCAAACCCTGTCGTCGTTGGTGACGAAAGTGCCGATACAGTAACAGTGGATTAAAGGAAAATGGACCAGCTCAATCATTTATACTGAAAACCGCGCTCCTGTTTACTATTGGAGCTGAAGGATCAGAATTTATTGAGCTGGTCTCTCTTATTACTCATGGCCGGCTGAAAAGCCTTATGAGGATTTGATATATTCCGTTTAGGCAAATTAATAATCTTGATAGAATTATGTAAGGAAAACCTTTTGCTAGAATTATTTTTTTGAAAGAAGTTGACAGTATCCGACTAATAATGATACTATAGCAAAGGTGCTCCTATGTTACCCTGTAACTTTGGAGGATATGGACCATGTCTTATGAAAAAGTAATACAGGCAAAGTCAGTGATTATAGGGACGAAGCAAGCAGTTAGAGCTCTTAAAAACAATTTAATTCAAGAAGTTATCATCGCTGATGATGCAGATATATACTTGACTGGGCGTGTCGTTGAGACTGCCAAAGAATTGGATGTTCCTATCACATATGTTGATTCGATGAGAATGCTTGGCAAAGCATGTGGTATTGATGTCGGAGCAGCAACTGTTGCCATCAAAAAGTAAAGATGTTTTTGCAATAATATTTGCAAAGACTTTGTTTTTACCCATTTATGAACCACCTGGATGTGTGGTACTAGAAATGAAAACGTGAAGGGAGGAAAAATGTAATGCCTACTATTAATCAATTAGTGCGTAAAGGACGCGAGTCTAAAGAGGTTAATTCAAAATCTCCAGCACTTAACAAAGGCTACAACAGCTTTAAAAAAGCACAAACTAACGTATCATCTCCGCAAAAACGTGGTGTTTGCACTCGTGTGGGTACTATGACACCGAAAAAACCAAACTCCGCGTTACGTAAATATGCGCGTGTACGTTTAACAAACGGTATCGAGGTAACAGCTTATATCCCAGGTATCGGTCACAACCTACAAGAACACAGCGTGGTTCTTATCCGTGGCGGTCGTGTAAAAGATTTACCAGGGGTACGTTACCATATCGTACGTGGTGCTCTTGATACAGCTGGAGTTAACAATCGTATGCAAGGCCGTTCTAAATACGGTACTAAGCGTCCGAAAGCAGCAAAAAAATAATCTTAAACAAAAATTGAACTTTCTTGAAAGGAGGAAATACAATGCCTCGTAAAGGACCTGTAACGAAAAGAGACGTATTACCAGATCCAATATATAATTCAAAACTTGTGACTCGCTTAATCAACAAATTAATGGTTGATGGACAAAGAGGTAAATCACAAAAAATTCTTTACTCTGCATTTGATTTAATCAAAGAACGTACTGGCAATGAGCCGATCGAAGTTTTCGATCAAGCACTTAAAAACATCATGCCTGTACTAGAAGTAAAAGCACGCCGTGTGGGTGGAGCTAACTACCAAGTACCAGTTGAGGTGCGTCCAGATCGCAAATCGACTCTAGGACTTCGTTGGTTAGTAAACTACTCTCGCCTTCGTGGAGAAAAAACGATGGAAGAACGTTTAGCTTATGAAATCATGGATGCTGCCAACAACACTGGAGCAGCAGTTAAGAAACGTGAAGATACACACAAAATGGCTGAAGCCAACAAAGCTTTCGCACATTATCGCTGGTAAGATCAATCACTATAAAATCCTTATAGAAGGAAGGAGAAAGACAAATGGCAAGAGAGTTCTCCTTAGCAAACACTCGTAATATCGGTATCATGGCTCACATCGATGCCGGTAAAACGACAACAACAGAACGTGTTCTATATTACACTGGTAAAATCCACAAAATTGGTGAAACGCACGAAGGTGCATCTCAAATGGACTGGATGGAACAGGAACAAGAACGCGGAATCACGATCACTTCCGCTGCAACAACTGCACAGTGGAAAGGTCACCGTGTAAACATCATCGATACACCAGGACACGTAGACTTCACAGTTGAAGTTGAACGCTCTTTGCGCGTACTTGATGGAGCTGTAGCTGTACTTGATGCCCAATCAGGTGTTGAGCCTCAAACTGAAACAGTTTGGCGCCAAGCTACAACTTACGGTGTACCACGTGTTGTATTCGTAAATAAAATGGACAAAATCGGTGCAGATTTCTTGTATTCAGTTGGAACAATCCACGATCGTTTACAAGCTAACGCTCACCCAGTTCAGTTACCAATCGGAGCAGAGGATCAATTCTCTGCAATCATCGACCTTATTGAAATGAAAACTCATTTCTATGGTAATGACCTAGGAACTGACATCACTGTCGGTGAAATTCCTGAAGAACACCGGGAATTAGCTGAAGAATACCGTGAAAAGTTAATTGAAGCAGTAGCGGAAGTAAATGAAGACTTAATGGAAAAATACCTTGGCGGCGAAGAAATCAGCATTGCTGAATTGAAAGCAGCTATTCGTACAGCAACCGTTAATGTTGAGTTCTTCCCTGTTATTTGTGGATCAGCTTTCAAAAACAAAGGTGTTCAATTAATGCTTGATAACGTTATCGACTTCCTTCCATCTCCATTGGATGTACCAGCTATCAAAGGTACATTACCGGATTCAGAAGAAGAAGTAGAACGTCATTCGGATGATTCTGAACCGTTCTCAGCTTTAGCGTTTAAAGTTATGACTGACCCTTACGTTGGTAAACTTACATTCTTCCGTGTGTACTCAGGTACATTAGAATCAGGATCTTATGTAATCAACTCAACTAAAGGAAAACGTGAACGTATTGGACGTATCCTTCAAATGCACGCTAACAGCCGTGAAGAAATCTCTACTGTATACGCAGGGGATATCGCAGCTGCAGTCGGATTGAAAGATACTACAACTGGAGATACTCTATGTGATGACAAGAACCAAGTAATTCTTGAATCCATGGTGTTCCCAGAGCCAGTTATCTCACTATCAGTTGAACCGAAATCAAAAGCAGACCAAGACAAAATGTCTCAAGCTTTACAAAAGCTACAAGATGAAGATCCAACATTCCGTGCGCATACTGACCAAGAAACTGGTCAAACAATCATCGCTGGTATGGGTGAACTTCACTTGGACATCCTTGTTGACCGTATGCGTCGTGAATTCAAAGTGGAAGCAAACGTTGGTGCTCCTCAAGTAGCATACCGTGAAACTTTCCGTGGTTCAGCAAAAGTTGAAGGTAAATTCGTTCGCCAATCTGGTGGTCGTGGACAATTCGGACACGTATGGATCGAATTTGGTCCAAACGAAGAAGGTAAAGGTTTCGAATTTGAAAATGCTATCGTCGGTGGTGTAGTACCACGTGAATACATCCCTGCTGTACAAGCTGGATTAGTTGATTCACTTGACCGTGGTGTACTTGCTGGTTACCCGCTAGTCGACATCAAAGCAAAATTATTCGACGGATCTTACCATGACGTTGACTCCAATGAAATGGCATTTAAAATCGCTGCATCAATGGCACTAAAAAATGCAGCATCTAAATGTAGTCCTGTCATCCTTGAACCTATCATGAAAGTGGAAGTAGTTATTCCAGAAGATTACCTAGGCGACATCATGGGAGATATCACATCTCGTCGTGGTCGTGTAGAAGGTATGGAAGCTCGCGGTAACACGCAAATGGTTAAAGCGATGGTTCCACTATCTGAAATGTTCGGATATGCTACATCTTTACGTTCTAACACTCAAGGACGCGGAACATTCTCTATGCACTTCGATCATTATGAAGAAGTACCTAAGAGCATTTCTGAAGAAATCATCAAAAAAAATAAAGGTGAATAATTGATTTTCATCTCTTATTAAAGTATAACTATCTTATGTAAGCTGTGATGGAAGAATTAGTCTTCTTTCACAGCCCTTATATACTTAATCTTTTATTTATAATTTTAAGGAGGAATTCCTAATGGGAAAAGCTAAATTTGATCGTTCAAAACCGCACGTTAACGTTGGAACAATTGGTCACGTTGACCATGGTAAAACAACTCTAACTGCTGCAATCACAACTGTACTTGCTAAATCTGGTGGCGCAGAAGCTCGCGCTTATGACCAAATCGATGGTGCTCCAGAAGAAAGAGAACGTGGTATCACAATCTCTACTGCACACGTTGAGTACGAAACAGCTACTCGTCACTATGCACACGTTGACTGCCCAGGACATGCTGACTATGTTAAAAACATGATCACTGGTGCTGCACAAATGGACGGCGGAATCTTAGTAGTATCTGCTGCTGATGGCCCAATGCCACAAACTCGTGAGCACATCCTTCTTTCTCGTCAAGTAGGTGTACCATACCTAGTAGTATTCATGAATAAATGCGACATGGTAGATGACGAAGAACTTCTTGAATTAGTAGAAATGGAAATCCGTGATCTTCTATCTGAATACGAATTCCCTGGCGATGACATTCCAGTTATCAAAGGATCTGCACTAAAAGCTCTTCAAGGAGAAGCAGCATGGGAAGAAAAAATTCATGAATTAATGACAGCTGTTGACGAGTATATCCCAGAACCAACTCGTGACACTGACAAACCATTCATGATGCCAGTTGAGGATGTATTCTCAATCACTGGTCGTGGAACAGTTGCTACTGGTCGTGTTGAGCGTGGACAAGTTAAAGTCGGTGACGTTGTTGACATCATCGGATTCAACGAAGAGTCTAAACCAACAACAGTAACTGGTGTTGAAATGTTCCGTAAACTTCTTGACTATGCTGAAGCTGGTGACAACATCGGTGCACTACTTCGTGGTGTATCCCGTGAAGATATCCAACGTGGACAAGTACTTGCTAAACCAAGCACTATCACTCCACACACAAAGTTCAAAGCTGAAGTTTATGTTCTTTCTAAAGAAGAAGGTGGACGTCACACTCCATTCTTTACAAACTACCGTCCTCAGTTCTACTTCCGTACAACTGACGTAACTGGTATTTGTAACCTTCCTGAAGGCGTAGAAATGGTTATGCCTGGAGACAACATTGAAATGACTGTAGAACTTATCGCTCCAATCGCTATCGAAGAAGGTACTAAATTCTCTATCCGTGAGGGTGGACGTACTGTAGGCGCTGGCGTAGTTGCTACAATCCAAGAATAATTGATTCGTAAAACAATATTGGAAGGGACGCCTTCCGGGAGAAGCAGATGGGACGCCATCTGCTTCTTTTCTTTTTCTAAAGAATATTGAATCTTTCTTCTATAATACCTGTAAAAGTGAAGTGTATTTAATCGGTATCATGAGGATTATCGAATTGAAGAAAATGGATATGAAAGACCATATAGAATGTACTTGTAAATACTTGTGATAGTATGTATAATAATAAAAGTGTGCTGCACAAGAAAAATTCAAGTTTAACTTGCGTTCTGCTTGTGTTTTATGTATAATAGACAATGTTGGTCTTTGACTGCGATGATATGGAAGGTTGCTGACACACCCGGCCGCTTTGCCATGGCGAGTGTGTGGGAAATTTCCATTGAGAAGGTCTATTTCAAAATAGGCGAAAAGGAGGGAAAATTATGGCAAAACAAAAAATTCGTATCCGTTTAAAAGCATATGATCACAGAATTCTTGATCAATCTGCTGAGAAAATTGTTGAAACTGCAAAACGTTCTGGTGCGGCTGTATCTGGTCCAATTCCATTACCTACTGAAAGATCGGTATATACGATCCTACGTGCGGTTCATAAATACAAAGATTCTCGTGAACAATTCGAAATGCGTACGCATAAACGTCTAATCGACATCGTTAATCCAACTCCACAAACAGTTGATTCATTGATGCGTTTAGATTTACCATCAGGCGTTGACATTGAAATCAAATTATAATTCATATAAATATGAACAATTACTCTAGGAGGTGTGACTTATGACCAAAGGAATCTTAGGAAGAAAAATCGGTATGACTCAAGTTTTTGCTGAAAACGGTGAACTTATTCCAGTAACAGTTATCGAAGCTGCTAATAACGTGGTTCTTCAAAAGAAAACTGTTGAAACTGATGGCTATGAAGCAGTTCAAGTTGGTTTTGAAAACAAACGTGAAAAGCTTTCTAACAAACCTGAAAAGGGCCATGTTGAAAAAGCAAATACTACTCCTAAGCGCTTCATTCGCGAATTCCGCGGAACGGATCTTACTGAATATGAGATCGGTCAAGAAGTCAATGTAAGTATTTTCGCTGAAGGCGATTTAGTAGATGTATCAGGAATTTCAAAAGGTAAAGGATTCCAAGGCTCTATCAAGCGTCATGGACAATCTCGCGGACCTATGTCTCATGGTTCTCGTTACCACCGTCGCCCAGGTTCAATGGGTCCTGTAGCTCCAAACCGCGTATTCAAAGGTAAACTTTTACCAGGACGTATGGGTGGAGAGCAAATCACTGTTCAAAACTTAGCTATCGTTAAAGTTGATGTTGAACGTAACCTACTATTGATCAAAGGTAATGTACCTGGTGCTAGAAAAGCATTGATCAAAGTTAAAACTGCTGTTAAAGCAAAGTAATTTCTGAGAAAGGAGGAGCAATAGAATGCCAAAAGTTACATTGTTCAACCAAACAGGTTCACAAGTTGGCGACATCGAACTAAATGAATCCATCTTTGGTATCGAACCTAATAATCACGTATTATTTGAAGCAATCATCATGCAACGAGCTTCCTTACGTCAAGGAACTCATAAAGTTAAAAACCGTTCTGAAGTTGCAGGCGGTGGACGTAAACCTTGGAAACAAAAAGGAACTGGACGTGCGCGTCAAGGTTCTATCCGTTCTCCACAATGGCGTGGCGGTGGCGTTGTTTTTGGACCAACTCCAAGATCTTACGCTTACAAGCTACCTAAAAAGGTACGTCGTTTAGCTATTAAATCTGCATTGTCTGCAAAGGCATTGGAAGAGAACATTTTGGTACTTGAAAGCTTGTCTTTCGAAGCTCCAAAAACAAAAGAGTTTGTAGCTGTACTTAAAAACCTTTCTGTTGATACTAAAACGTTGGTAGTTACTGACGGTTTAGATGAGAAAGTTGCTCTTTCTGCACGTAACATCCCTGGTGTTACTGTAGTTGAAGCTGATGGTCTTAATGTTCTTGATGTTGTTTCACACAACAAATTGATCTTGACTAAATCAGCTGTCGAAAAAGTAGAGGAGGTGCTTGCATAATGGATGCACGCGATATCATTAAGCGCCCCGTAATCACTGAACGCTCTTCAGACATAATGGCTGAAAAGAAATATACTTTTGAAGTTGATGTTAGAGCTAATAAAACTCAAGTTAAAGATGCTGTTCAAGAAATTTTCGGCGTTAAAGTTGAGAAAGTAAACATCATGAACTACAAAGGTAAATTCAAACGCATGGGCAAACATGCAGGCTATACTAACAAGCGCCGTAAAGCTATTGTTAAATTAACTGCTGACAGCAAAGAAATCGAGCTATTCGAGGCTTAATTCATTAGAGAAGGAGGGAAATACAAATGGCGATTAAGAAGTATAAACCTACCTCTAACGGTCGACGTAATATGACAACTTCCGATTTTGCTGAGATCACTACAGACAAACCGGAAAAATCATTACTTGCTCCTTTACACAGCAAAGGCGGCCGTAATAACCAAGGTAAGTTAACAGTTCGTCATCAAGGTGGCGGCCACAAGCGTCAATACCGTATCATCGATTTCAAACGGAATAAAGATGGTATACCAGGACGCGTTGCTACTATTGAGTACGATCCAAATCGTTCTGCAAACATTGCATTAATTAATTACGTTGATGGAGAAAAACGTTATATCCTAGCTCCGAAAAACCTAGAAGTAGGTTTGGAAGTTATGTCAGGTCCAGAAGCTGACATCAAAGTGGGTAACGCACTTCCTCTTATTAACATCCCAGTTGGTACAGTAATTCATAACATCGAACTTAAACCAGGAAAAGGTGGACAATTAGTCCGTTCAGCAGGAACATCTGCTCAAGTACTTGGTAAAGAAGGTCGTTATGTACTTGTACGTTTAAACTCAGGTGAGGTTCGTATGATTCTTGCTACTTGCCGTGCTTCAATCGGTCAAGTTGGTAATGAACAACATGAACTTATCAACATTGGTAAAGCTGGCCGTAACCGTTGGTTAGGTAAACGCCCAACAGTTCGTGGATCTGTAATGAACCCGAATGATCACCCACACGGTGGTGGTGAAGGTAAAGCGCCAATCGGACGTAAATCACCAATGTCTCCATGGGGTAAACCTACTCTTGGATTCAAAACTCGTAAGAAGAAAAACAAATCCGATAAATTTATCGTACGTCGTCGTAAAAAATAACGGGATTGAGCTACGGTTCATATATAGAACCGTAGAACAGTCACGAAGGGAGGTACTCGCATGGGTCGTAGCTTAAAAAAAGGGCCTTTTGTTGATGATCATTTATTGGTAAAAGTTGAAAAATTAAATGAAGCTGACAAGAAACAGGTAGTAAAAACTTGGTCTCGTCGCTCAACAATCTTCCCGCAATTCATCGGACACACAATCGCCGTTTATGACGGTCGTAAGCATGTGCCGGTTTATGTAACAGAAGATATGGTAGGTCACAAACTAGGCGAATTCGCGCCTACACGCACTTATAAAGGTCACGCAAGTGATGACAAGAAAACAAGACGTTAATGAGAGGAGGGCATCTCATGCAAGCTAAAGCTGTCGCTAAAACAGTTCGTATTGCTCCTCGTAAAGTGCGTTTAGTCGCAGATTTAATTCGAGGAAAACAAGTAGGTGAAGCAGTAGCGATTCTTCGCTTAACACCAAAATCTGCTTCTCCAGTCGTAGAAAAAATTCTGAAATCTGCTATCGCAAATGCAGAACACAACTACGAAATGGATATTAATAACCTAGTCGTTTCAGAGGCATACGTTAACGAAGGACCAACATTAAAACGTTTCCGTCCTCGCGCTCAAGGTCGTGCGAGTGCAATTAACAAACGTACTAGTCATATTACAATCGTTGTATCAGAAAAGAAGGAGGGGTAATCTGTGGGTCAAAAGGTAAATCCAATCGGTATGCGTATCGGGATAATCCGTGACTGGGAATCCAAATGGTACGCTGATAAAGACTACGCAGTTCTTTTGCATGAAGACATCAAAGTTCGTGAATATATCGCGAAACGTCTAAATGATGCTTCTGTTTCAAAAGTTGAAATCGAGCGTGCAGCTAACCGTATCAATGTATCTGTCCACACTGCTAAACCAGGAATGGTTATCGGTAAAGGCGGTACTGAGGTCGAAGCACTTCGTAAAGCTTTGAACCAGTTGACTGGCAAAAGAGTTCATATCAATATCATCGAAATTAAAAGAGCAGATCTTGATGCAAAATTGGTTGCAGAAAACATCGCTCGTCAATTAGAAAACCGTGTTTCATTCCGTCGCGCTCAAAAGCAAGCTATCCAACGTACTATGCGTTCTGGAGCAAAAGGAATCAAAACACAAGTTTCTGGTCGTCTTGGCGGTGCTGATATTGCTCGTGCTGAACATTACAGCGAAGGAACAGTTCCACTTCACACACTTCGTGCAGACATAGATTATGCTCATGCTGAAGCAGATACTACTTACGGTAAGCTAGGCGTGAAAGTTTGGATCTACCGTGGAGAAGTTCTTCCTACTAAGAAGAAATCTGAGGAAGGAGGAAAATAATATGTTATTGCCAAAACGCGTAAAATACCGTCGTGAACACCGCGGTAAGATGAGAGGGATGGCTAAAGGCGGCACTGAAGTTCATTTCGGAGAATTTGGACTTCAAGCTCAAGAAGCTTCCTGGATCACGAACCGTCAAATCGAAGCAGCTCGTATTGCGATGACTCGTTATATGAAACGTGGAGGGAAAGTTTGGATCAAAATCTTCCCAAGCAAACCTTACACAGCTAAGCCGCTTGAAGTACGGATGGGTTCCGGTAAAGGTGCTCCTGAAGGTTGGGTAGCAGTAGTTAAACCGGGCAAAGTTATGTTTGAAATCTCTGGTGTATCTGAAGAGGTGGCAAGAGAAGCATTGCGCCTTGCAGCACACAAACTTCCAATCAAATGCAAGTTTGTAAAAAGAGAGGAAATTGGTGGTGAAACAAATGAAAGCTAATGAAATCAAAGATCTAACCACTGCTGAAATTGAACAAAAACTAAAATCTCTTAAAGAAGAACTATTTAATCTTCGTTTCCAGTTAGCTACTGGACAACTTGAAAATACAGCTCGCATCCGTGAAGTTCGCAAATCGATTGCTCGTATGAAAACAGTTGTTCGTCAAAGAGAGATCGGTGTCACTAATCGATAATGAATGGAGGTTTGCAGAATGAGCGAACGCAACCAACGCAAAATCTACACTGGACGCGTAGTATCCGACAAAATGGATAAAACAGTTACAGTTGTTGTAGAAACCTATAAAAAGCATTCTTTATACGGTAAACGCGTGAAATACTCTAAAAAGTTTAAAGCTCATGACGAGCTAAACGAAGCTAAAGCAGGCGACGTAGTACGTATCATGGAAACTCGTCCACTTTCAGCTACAAAACGCTTCCGTCTTGTAGAAGTAGTAGAAAAAGCAGTAATCATTTAATATAGTTCGGATTAAGCTAATTCCGAAGGGAGGTACCGTACATGATTCAACAAGAATCTCGTTTAAAAGTCGCTGACAATTCTGGTGCTCGTGAAGTGCTAACAATTAAAGTCCTAGGTGGTTCTGGCCGTAAAACTGCAAACATCGGTGATATCATCGTTTGTACAGTCAAACAGGCAACACCAGGAGGCGTTGTTAAAAAAGGTGAAGTCGTTAAGGCTGTTGTTGTCCGTACAAAACGTGGTATGCGTCGTCCTGACGGTTCTTACATTCGTTTCGATGAAAACGCATGTGTAATTATCCGTGACGATAAGAGCCCACGTGGAACGCGTATTTTTGGACCTGTTGCTCGTGAATTACGTGACAATAGTTTCATGAAAATCGTTTCTCTTGCTCCAGAAGTTCTATAATATGTAAAATTTGTATAAAGCCTTTCAAGGAGGTGCCAAGCTAATGCATGTTAAAAAAGGTGACAAAGTCGTAGTCATCTCTGGTAAGGACAAAGGCAAACAAGGAACAATTCTTTCTGCATATCCGAAACAAAATCGTGTGCTTGTTGAAGGAATTAACATCGTGAAAAAGCATTCCAAGCCATCTCAACTTAATCCACAAGGTGGAATTATAAGCAAAGAAGCTGCTATTCACGTATCCAATGTAATGCCACTTGATCCTAAATCAGGTAAACCGACTCGTGTTGGATATAAGATCGAAAATGGTAAAAAAGTACGCGTAGCTAAAATATCAGGTGAATCTTTAGATAAATAAGTCATAAATGAAGGGAGGTACACTAAGCAATGAGCCGCCTTAAAGAAAAATTCAGAAGTGAAATTACACCGTCATTGATGGGTAAATTCAACTATCAATCAGTAATGCAAGTACCAAACATTGAGAAAATCGTTATTAACATGGGTGTGGGTGACGCAGTTTCTAACTCGAAAGCTTTAGATACAGCTGTTGAAGAACTTACATTGATCACTGGTCAAAAACCAGTTATAACAAAAGCAAAAAAATCAATCGCAGGTTTCCGTTTGCGTGAAGGTATGCCTATCGGAGCGAAAGTTACATTACGTGGAGAGCGTATGTATCAATTCCTTGATAAGCTAGTATCTGTATCTTTACCGCGTGTACGTGATTTCCGCGGCGTTTCAAAGAAATCCTTTGACGGACGTGGGAACTATACATTAGGCGTTAAAGAACAACTTATCTTCCCTGAGATTGATTACGATAAAGTGAGCAAAGTTCGTGGTATGGACATCGTTATCGTAACGACTGCCAACACTGACGAAGAAGCTCGTGAACTACTTACTCAAGTTGGAATGCCGTTCCAAAAGTAATCTCTAAATAAAGGGAGGCGAAATCGTGGCTAAAAAGTCTATGATCGTAAAGCAAAAACGCGAACAGAAGTTTAAAGTACAAGAATATACACGTTGCGAACGTTGCGGACGTCCACATTCAGTACTACGTAAATTTAAACTTTGTCGTATTTGTTTCCGCGAACTTGCATATAAAGGACAAATTCCTGGCGTTAAAAAAGCTAGCTGGTAAAACCCGAGTTTGGGAAGGAGGTAAAATATAATGGTCATGACAGATCCTATTGCAGATATGCTTACTCGCATCCGTAATGCGAATATGGTTCGTCACGAAAAACTGGAAGTTCCTGCTTCAAAGATCAAAAAGGAAATTGCTGAGATCTTAAAAAGTGAAGGCTTCGTACGTGACTTTGAATTAATCGAAGACAACAAACAAGGTATCATCCGTATCTTCTTAAAATACGGTGCAAACAACGAACGTGTTATCACTGGTCTAAAACGTATCAGCAAACCTGGTTTGCGTGTATATGCAAAAACTGGAGAGGTACCACGCGTTCTTAACGGTTTAGGTATCGCAATTGTTTCTACTTCTCACGGAGTTTTAACAGACAAGGAAGCTCGCTCTAAACAAGTTGGCGGAGAAGTTTTAGCATACGTTTGGTAATACATTTTCACAAGAATGGAGGTGCACATTATGTCTCGTATAGGTAAAAAACCTATTGAAATCCCTGCAGGCGTGACAGTTACTATTACTGGAAGTGAAGTAACTGTTAAAGGACCTAAAGGTGAATTAACTAGATCATTCAATCCTGACCTTTCAATCGTTGTTGAAGAGAACGTGTTAACTGTTACACGTCCGTCTGACGAGAAGGCTCACCGTTCTTTACACGGTACTACTCGCGCACTTATCTCTAACATGGTTGAAGGTGTATCAACAGGTTTCGTAAAATCACTTGAACTTATTGGGGTTGGGTACCGTGCACAAAAGCAAGGTAACAAGCTTGTCCTTAACGTAGGATATTCCCACCCTGTAGAAATAGAGCCAGAAGCTGGCGTTGAAGTCGAAGTTCCTTCTAATACAAAAGTAATCATCAAAGGTGCAAGCAAAGAACGTGTAGGAGCTCTAGCAGCTAATATCCGTGATGTTCGCCCGCCTGAGCCGTATAAAGGTAAAGGTATCCGTTACGAAGGCGAATTCGTTCGTCGTAAAGAAGGTAAAACTGGTAAGTAATGCCGCATAAGTAAACGAAAGGAGTGACGTAAATGATTACGAAGCTTGATAAAAATGCTACTCGTCAGAAAAGACATGCGCGTGTACGTGCTAAGCTTTCTGGAACAGAAGCTCGTCCTCGTTTAAATGTGTTTCGTTCAAACAAACACATTTACGCACAATTAATTGACGATGCAAAAGGCGTAACATTGGCAAGTGCTTCAACTCTTGATAAAGAGATCAATATCGAAGCAGGTAGCAATGCTGAAGCAGCTCAAAAAGTTGGCGAACTTATTGCGAAACGTGCTGTTGAAAAAGGTTTCAAAGCTGTGGTGTTTGACCGCGGTGGTTACCTCTTCCATGGTCGTGTAAAAGCATTGGCTGACGCTGCTCGTGAAAACGGCTTAGAATTTTAATGGATAAGGAGGGACATAACAGATGCGTAGCATTGATCCTAATAAATTAGAACTTGAAGAACGCGTAGTTACAGTTAATCGTGTAGCTAAAGTTGTTAAAGGCGGACGTCGTTTCCGTTTCACTGCACTAGTTGTTGTTGGTGATAAAAATGGTCATGTTGGATTTGGTACTGGTAAAGCTCAAGAAGTTCCGGATGCTATCCGTAAAGCTATTGAGGATGCTAAGAAAAATCTAATTACTGTACCGATGGTTGGTACTACTATTCCTCATCTTGTGAACGGTCGCTATGGCGCAGGTCACATTCTATTGAAACCAGCTTCTGAAGGTACAGGAGTAATTGCTGGTGGTCCTGTTCGTGCGGTACTTGAATTAGGCGGAGTTAGCGATATCTTGTCTAAATCACTAGGTACTAATACACCTATTAATATGGTTCGCGCAACAATTGAAGGATTGAAGCAATTGAAACGTGCTGAAGACGTAGCTAAGTTACGTGGAAAATCAGTACAAGAACTGTTAGGATAAGGAGGGAAATCGAATTATGGCTAATAAATTAGAAATCACCCTCACTCGCAGCTTGATTGGTCGTCCTGAAGATCAACGTGTTACAGTTAACACTTTGGGTTTACGCAAAATGCATCAAACGGTTGTTCAAGAAGATAACCCTGCGATTCGCGGTATGATTACCAAAGTTGCTCATCTTGTTACTGTAAAAGAACAATAAAATAATTTTTAACTTAACAAGGAGGTGCCAACATGAAACTTCATGAGTTAAAAGCTGCAGAAGGTTCTCGTAAAGAACGTAAACGTAAAGGTCGCGGTATTGGATCTGGTAACGGTAAAACAGCAGGTAAAGGACACAAAGGACAAAACGCTCGCTCCGGCGGCGGTGTGCGTCTTGGATTTGAAGGGGGTCAAACTCCTCTATTCAGACGTTTACCTAAACGTGGATTTACCAACATCAACCGTAAAGACTATGCTATCGTGAATCTTGATACGTTAAATCTTTTCGAAGACGGTACTGAAGTAACACCAGCTCTTTTACTTGAGACTGGGGTTGTAAGTAAAGAAAAAGCAGGAATCAAAATTCTTGCCAAAGGAAGCATTGAGAAAAAGCTTACTGTTAAAGCTCACAAATTCTCGTCTACTGCTAAAGAAGCTATCGAAGCTGCTGGCGGTAATACAGAGGTGATCTAATGTTTCGCACGATCTCCAATTTTATGCGCGTGGGTGAAATAAGGAATAAGATTATTTTTACCCTACTAATGTTAATCGTCTATCGCATCGGTACATTTATACCTGTACCGCATGTGAATGCCGATTTTCTCGCTGAACAGGACCAGCTGAGCGTCATCGGTCTTTTAAATACCTTTGGCGGCGGAGCACTGCAAAACTTTTCGATATTAGCGATGGGTATCATGCCTTACATCACGGCATCCATCATCGTTCAGCTGTTACAGATGGATGTTGTTCCTAAGTTCACTGAATGGTCTAAACAAGGGGAAGCAGGGCGCCGTAAATTAGCTCAATTCACTCGTTACTTCACTATTATCCTAGGATTTATCCAAGCTGTTGGTATGTCTTATGGGTTCAATAATATGTCAGGTGGACAGTTGATTGAAAATCCTGGAATTGCAACATACTTGCTTATTGCGACTGTCTTAACGGCAGGAACAGCTTTTCTTTTGTGGTTAGGGGAGCTGATCACTGCTAAGGGTGTGGGTAATGGGATCTCCATCATCATCTTTGCTGGTATCGTAGCTAGTTTGCCAACTACGGCAAATCAGATTTACGCCCAACAATTTGAAAATGCCGGTGATCAATTATTCTTACGAATCATAACGATTATCCTCATTGTTTTAGCAGTATTAGCAATCGTGGTTGCTGTTATCTTCATTCAGCAGGCATTACGTAAAATTCCTATTCAGTATGCGAAACGTGCTGCGGTAGGTCGTACACAAATGGGTGGCCAGTCTACTCATTTACCATTGAAAGTAAATGCTGCGGGGGTTATTCCGGTAATCTTTGCAATGGCATTTATCATTACTCCCACTACAATCGCTTCTTTCTTTGGAAAGAACAGCGTGACTAGTTGGATATCAACAAATCTTGATTATACCAAGCCAATTGGTATGATCATATATGTTGCTCTTATCATTGCTTTTGCGTATTTTTATGCATTCATTCAGGTTAACCCTGAACAAATGGCTGAGAATTTGAAAAAGCAAGGTGGCTATGTGCCTGGGATCCGTCCAGGTAAGAGTACACAAGAATATTTAACACGTGTTTTATACCGTCTGACGTTTGTAGGCTCTATATTTTTAGCCATCATTGCCGTTTTACCGGTATTTTTCATTAAGCTTGCTGATCTGCCTCAATCTGCACAGATTGGTGGAACCAGTTTGCTGATCGTAGTGGGGGTTGCCCTTGATACGATGAAGCAGCTGGAATCACAACTTGTGAAGAGACACTATAAAGGCTTTATAAAGTAATGAGTTTTGGGAACGGCTTGTTCCCTTTACCCATTATAGAGTTTGAGGGGGAAGAAAATTGAATCTAGTGTTAATGGGTCTGCCTGGTGCTGGTAAGGGCACTCAAGCTGAACAAATCGTAGAAAAATATAATATCCCTCATATCTCTACTGGAGATATGTTCCGAACAGCTATCAAAGATGGAACAGAATTAGGTCTAAAGGCGAAATCATTCATGGACAAAGGCGAGTTGGTACCTGATGAAGTTACCATTGGCATCGTACGTGAACGGTTAAGCAAGGAAGACTGCCTCAAAGGATTTTTGCTTGATGGATTTCCACGTACTGTGGCACAGGCGGAAGCACTTGAGGGCATTCTTGCTGATTTAGATCGCAAAATGAATTTTGTCATTAATATCGATGTTGATAAAAGCATCTTAATGGAAAGATTGACAGGACGTCGTATTTGCAAATCATGTGGTGCGACATACCATCTTGTTTTCAATCCTCCTGCTAAAGATGATGTATGCGACCGCTGCGGCGGAGAATTATATCAACGTGCCGACGATAATGCAGAAACGGTTCAAAATCGCTTAGATGTGAATTTGAAACAAACCAAGCCACTTCTTGATTTCTACGGAGATAAAGGATACTTGGTCAACATTAACGGACAGCAAGATATTAATAAGGTATTTGAAAATATCGATGTGTTGCTTGGTGCTTTACAAAATTAATCATTCGTATTGATTTATGAAATTCATACCATTTTTATAACTTACTAGTTAAACTTGGTGCATTCCTATATTACAAAGGGTATAATGGATTTCGCGAGAGCATTCGCACATTTATTAATCAGGTTCTTGTACTTGGTATTCCCTGAATTGGGCGATTACTTTTTAAGTGATCTTCATGGACATATCCGGTCGGCAAAATTGATGAAGAAATGCAGTGACTCTATTGGGATTCCTAAAGAGTCGTGATATAGAGGGTTGAAAGAAGCTATGTCAGGCGTGCGCCTTTCAAACATCTCCCATGCTATTCAAACCTATGTCGAGACTAATTGCTTCTCTATTTCGAGAGTATGTCGGTCACGGAATCGGTCAAGACTTACATGAGGGCCCATAAAATCCTCATTTCGGTCCAACTGATAAAGGTCCTCAGTTAAAGCCTGGTTCTACAAAATGGTGAATACTTGATGCAGAATTGTAAGACTTATGAGGATGATTGGACTGTAGTAATGTTGACGGAAAGATGTGTACCTTTAATAGGTTCACGCATAGAGAAGGGAGAATCACTTTAATGGCGAAAGATGATGTAATTGAAGTAGAAGGCACAGTACAAGAGACTTTGCCAAATGCAATGTTTAAGGTAGAATTAGAAAATGGTCATACTGTTTTAGCTCATGTATCCGGTAAAATTCGTATGCACTTTATTCGCATTTTGCCTGGAGATAAAGTTACGGTTGAGCTTTCCCCGTATGATCTAACTCGCGGCAGAATCACATACCGGTTCAAATAATCCGGTTTCGCTCCGATCTGTATAAGGAGGTTAGATAGCAATGAAAGTCAGACCATCAGTCAAACCAATCTGCGAAAAGTGTAAAGTTATCCGCAGAAAAGGTAAAGTTATGGTTATTTGCGAAAACCCTAAACATAAACAAAAACAAGGCTAAATAGAAGGAGGTGCACTCAAGCATGGCACGTATTGCTGGAGTAGATATTCCCCGTGACAAACGTATTGTTATCTCATTAACATATATATATGGTATTGGAAAACAAACAGCGATCAAGATTCTTGCAGAAGCAGGCGTTTCTGAAGAAACTCGCGTTCGTGACTTAACGGAAGACGAATTGAACAAAATTCGTGATATCATTGACAAGCTTAAAGTAGAAGGCGACCTTCGTCGTGAAATCTCCCTAAACATCAAACGTTTAATGGAAATCGGTTCATACCGTGGTTTACGTCACCGTCGTGGTCTTCCTGTTCGCGGTCAAAATACAAAAAACAATGCTCGTACGCGTAAAGGACCTCGTCGTACTGTAGCTAACAAGAAAAAATAATTAGTAAAGGAGGTTACTTTTCATGGCACGTAAAACTAATACACGTAAACGTCGTGTGAAAAAGAATATAGAAACTGGTATTGCACATATTCGTTCAACATTCAATAACACTATCGTTACGATCACTGACTCTCATGGTAATGCTATTTCTTGGTCAAGTGCTGGAGCTCTAGGATTCCGTGGATCTCGTAAATCCACTCCGTTCGCTGCACAAATGGCTGCTGAAACAGCTGCTAAAACATCAATTGAACATGGTATGAAAACTCTTGAAGTTACAGTTAAAGGACCTGGTGCTGGACGTGAGGCTGCTATTCGTGCACTTCAAGCTGCTGGCCTAGAAGTAACTGCAATTAAAGATGTAACTCCAGTTCCACATAACGGATGCCGTCCACCAAAACGTCGCCGTGTTTAATTTTTCTGTATAGATTTTGTATTCCTGTCAATAATGGGATATAATACTGAGTTTGCGTTCTTACAGAGGATTAATTTTCAGTTGTTGCGCACAGCGGGAACGTATACATGGGGAATTTCGGTTTAAGTGAATTCGTTTTACTTGCCGGGGTTTTGACGTTTTGAAGGAGGGTTTATTGATGATCGAAATAGAAAAACCAAAAATCGAAACGGTTGAAATCAACGACGATACCAAATACGGTAAATTCGTCGTAGAGCCACTAGAGCGTGGGTATGGTACTACATTGGGTAACTCCTTACGTCGTATCCTTTTATCCTCACTCCCAGGTGCTGCTGTCACAGCTATACAAATTGATGGAGTGCTACATGAGTTCTCAACAATTGAAGGCGTCGTGGAAGATGTAACATCTATCATTCTTAATGTGAAAAAACTAGCTCTTAAGATTTACTCTGATGAAGAGAAGACGCTGGAAATTGACGTTCAAGGTGACGGAGTCATCACGGCTGCTGATATCACTCATGATAGTGATGTAGAAATTCTTAATCCGGATTTATATATTGCTACAATTGGTAAAAACGGTCATATGCGTATGCGTTTATCTGCACGTCGCGGCCGCGGCTACACTCCTGCTGTTCAAAACAAGAGAGAAGACCAGCCAATTGGTGTAATTCCAATCGATGCTCTTTACACTCCAGTTTCACGCGTATCTTTCCAAGTTGAAAATACACGTGTTGGACAGTTGTCTAACTTTGACAAGTTAACGTTCGATGTTTGGACTGATGGCAGTACTGGTCCGCAAGAAGCGGTAGCACTTGGAGCTAAGATTTTAACAGAGCATTTAAATATCTTTGTTGGTTTAACCGATGAAGCTCAAAATGCTGAAATCATGGTTGAAAAAGAAGAAGATCAAAAAGAAAAAGTTCTTGAGATGACGATCGAAGAATTAGACCTTTCTGTTCGTTCTTACAACTGCTTGAAACGTGCTGGAATCAATACCGTTCAAGAGCTAGCTCATAAAACGGAAGAAGATATGATGAAAGTACGTAATCTAGGACGTAAATCACTTGAAGAAGTGAAAGCGAAACTAGAAGAATTAGGCTTAGGTCTTCGTAAAGACGACTGATAACATGGCGGAATCAATCCATTATGTTGTGAGCCTTGTTATAGACACACAATATAGAACTTCAACAAAGGAGGGAATCTCTAATGGGTTACAGAAAGTTAGGACGCACTAGCGCACAACGTAAAGCATTACTTCGTGATTTAGCTACGGATCTTATTATCCATGAGCGCATTGAAACTACTGAAGCACGTGCAAAGGAATTACGTTCTGTAGTAGATAAAATGATCACTCTTGGTAAACGTGGTGACTTGCATGCACGCCGTCAAGCTGCATCTTTCATCCGTAACGAAATCGCTGACGCTGAGAATGGCACAGATGCCCTTCAAAAACTATTCAGTGACGTGGCTCCACGTTATGAAGAACGTCAAGGTGGATACACTCGTATCATGAAAGTTGGTCCACGCCGCGGTGACGGTGCACCAGTCGTGGTTATTGAATTAGTTTAATAACAACGATGAAAAAGGGCGGGACAAATGAATATACTCACTTGTTCTATGCCCTTTTTCTTTTTTTAAAATAGAAATTCTGTACTTTAGAAATTCGCATTGAGTGTTACGATGGCTGGCGGAACCTGTATCATGCAGGGAGCCTTCACGTCTAGCTCAAGCATCCCTTCCCGCTTTTGATAAGCGATTATAAGATAACCTGTTTTTCGTAACAGGCCCGCTGTTAGCTGCTCTTAATTTACCGAAAATTCTTTCGGTGGAAGGGGTGCAGCGTTTTTTTATATTTTCAGAAGGAAAAACTACTATATTTATATTGAGTGAGCAGAGTTAGTTTAGACGAGTGCAGTCGAGAATGAGGAGGGCCACATGGTGAAGAAGCTGGTTTCTTTAAATAATATTGTTTTTAAATATGAGGGTCAGTCTCGAAACGCCTTGGATGATGTTTCTTTTGATATTCATCAGGGGGAGTGGCTTGCGATTGTCGGACATAATGGCTCTGGCAAGTCGACATTAGCGAAGTTACTGAATGGTCTTCAGTTCGCTAACTCAGGTACCATTACGATTAATGATCAACTTTTGACAGAAGAATCCGTTTGGGATGTACGCCAGAAAATTGGCATGGTTTTTCAAAACCCAGATAATCAATTTGTAGGCACTACAGTTCAGGATGATGTGGCTTTTGGTTTAGAAAACGCCGGTGTTTCTCAGCAGGTTATGGTGGAGCGTGTTCATGGTGCGTTAAATAAGGTTAAAATGAATGCCTTTCTTAATCAAGAGCCGCACCATCTATCCGGCGGTCAAAAGCAAAGAGTGGCCATAGCAGGTGTAATAGCCCTGCAGCCAGACATAATCATCTTAGATGAAGCAACCTCCATGCTTGACCCAAGAGGCCGTGAAGAAGTGCTTGAAACAGTTAGGGAATTAAAGCAGGAAAACGATATTACTGTCATATCAATCACCCATGATCTTGAGGAAGCTGCGAAAGCTGATCGAATGATAGTCATGAACCAAGGTCGGCTATATCGTGAAGGATCGCCTCAGGATATTTTTGAGTTAGAGGAAGAATTGATTGCTCTTGGTCTGGATATTCCCTTTTCAGTGAAACTAACCAAGGAGTTACAAAAAAATGGTGTTCGTGTAGTTGATGGGCATTTGACAGAGGAAGAGTTGGTGAAGGATTTATGCGAATTACACTCGATGATGTAGAATACCGCTATCAGGTGAATACTCCTTTTGAACATCTAGCCCTTCATGATGTCAATATTTCAATGGAGCCGGGAACCTATACCGCAATCATCGGGCATACAGGGTCCGGGAAATCCACGCTACTGCAGCATTTGAATGCTCTTTTAAAACCGACGAAGGGTCGGGTTTTCATTGGGGATCGGACGATTGAAGCCGGAAGAAAAGAAAAGGCTTTGCGGCCAATAAGACAAAAGGTCGGAATTGTTTTTCAGTTTCCGGAACATCAGTTATTTGATGAAACGGTTGAAAAGGATATATGTTTCGGTCCGATGAACTTTGGCGTTTCTGAAATCGATGCTAAGAAACTGGCCAGGAAAGCCATAGCGCAAGTCGGACTGAATGAGGAAGTTCTAGAAAAATCTCCATTCGACTTATCCGGCGGACAAATGCGACGGGTGGCCATCGCTGGGGTACTTGCCATGGAGCCGGAAGTATTGGTGCTTGATGAGCCTACAGCGGGTCTGGATCCGCGAGGACGCAAAGAAATCATGGATATGTTTTATGATCTGCATAAAGCAAGAGGCATTTCAACGATTCTGGTGACTCATAGCATGGAGGATGCAGCCAAGTACGCGGATGACATCATTATCATGCATAAGGGTACGGTGTTCAAAAAAGGAACCCCGCAGGAAATTTTCTCGGAGCCGGAACAATTAATGGAGCTTGGCCTGGATGTTCCTGATACGGTCCGCTTTCAGCTAAAGCTCCAGAAGGAACTTGGTGTTCGATTTGATCATCCATGTCTTAATATCGGTGATTTAGCGATAGAAATAGATAAAGCCATGAAACGGGGGAACCGCTGATGCTGGATAAAATGATTATCGGGCGTTATGTCCCTGCAAATTCACTGATGCACAAGATGGATCCAAGGGCTAAATTGCTCCTCGTGTTCCTGTTTGTTTGTGTCGTCTTTTTGGCGAATAATGTCGTTTCTTACGGTTTGCTTGCTGTATTCACCATCCTTTTGATCATTCTTTCCAAAATACCGCTTCGTTATCTTTATAATGGGTTAAAACCGATCTTTTTCTTGATTGTATTTACATTCCTTCTCCATATATTTTTTACGAAAGAAGGGGATTTGCTTTTTGAATACGGTTGGTTTGAAATCTATGAAGGCGGTCTGATTCAAGGTTTTTTCATATCAGTAAGATTTACTTTATTAATCCTTGTTACGTCACTTTTAACTTTGACGACATCCCCGATATCCATTACAGATGGGATGGAAGAGCTGTTGGGGCCCTTGAAAAAGTGGAAGATGCCTGTACATGAACTGGCATTGATGATGTCCATTGCCCTTCGTTTCATTCCAACGCTAATGGAGGAAACGGAAAAAATCATGAAGGCTCAAACTGCAAGGGGCGTTGACTTTTCATCTGGCCCGATAAAGGACAGGGTTAAATCGATTGTACCGCTGCTTGTTCCTTTATTTGTTAGTTCGTTCAAACGGGCTGAGGAATTGGCAACTGCCATGGAATCAAGAGGATACCGTGGCGGGGAAGGCCGCACGAAATATCGCCAATTGAACTGGAAGATGAGTGATAGTCTTTTGATGGTCTCAATCGGTGTTCTAACGGTCATGTTATTTTTATTACGTTCATAATAAGGAAGAGAACTATGCCAAAATATAAATGTGTGATTGCTTATGACGGCACGGATTTTGCTGGTTATCAGGTGCAGCCTGAGAAGCGCACCATACAAAGTGAATTCGAGGCAGTCTTGGCCCAAATGCATAAAGGCACAATTATAAAAGTGACTGCTTCAGGCAGGACAGATTCAGGGGTCCATGCAAAGGGGCAGGTGCTTCACTTTGAATCGCCCCTTACATTCCCTACGGAAAATTGGGTAAAGGCGTTCAGCGCCCTCCTTCCGACCGATATCATCGTTCTGGAAGTCGACATCGTGCCTGACGATTTTCATGCAAGGTTCCATACGACTGGGAAAGAGTACCGGTATATCATAGCCCGCTCGAAACTGCGGGATCCGTTCCAGCGAAATTACTCTTATCATTATCCCTACCCATTAGATGGGGAGGCGATGAAGGAAGCAATCTCCTACTTGATCGGGACACATGACTTTACAAGTTTTTGTTCGGCTAAAACGGAAGTGGTCGATAAAGTTCGAACGATACAAGTGATGGATTTTGAAGAGAGCGATGGTTTCATGATTTTCCGCTTCGTTGGCGAAGGTTTTTTGTATAACATGGTGCGTATCTTGGTTGGGACGCTCCTGGATGTCGGCAGCGGCAAGATGTCACCCCATGATATGAGCGGGATTTTGACCAAAAAGGACCGCAGTTTTGCAGGGAAAACAGCACCAGCCCAAGGCTTATATTTATGGAAAGTTTTTTACAAATAAAATTATTTTCGAAGTGATACCAGTTTTTTTACAACTGGGAAACGAGATGAACTCAGTAATGGAGCGGTTTGACGCTACACTGAACTTTTCATGGAGTTGCAGAGAGTGTTTTATAGACAACTTATCCTAGTGTAACATTCCCTTGACAATGAATCTGGGAGAAGTTAATATAATATGGTATGTATTTTAATCCCACGATAAGCCCCGGAAGTTTATTGTGATTGAAAATAAATATAAAAAATTAAAAAGTTTTTTAGGAGGTTAACCATGCGTACGACATTTATGGCGAAAGCTAATGAAGTAGAACGTAAATGGTATGTGATTGACGCTGAAGGCAAAACTTTGGGTCGCCTTTCTACTGAAGTAGCATCCATCTTACGTGGTAAACATAAACCAACTTTTACACCGAACATTGACACTGGTGATCATGTAATTCTAATCAATGTTGAAAAAATCCACTTGACTGGTAAAAAATTGACTGACAAAATTTATTACCGTCACACTATGCATCCAGGCGGTCTTAAAACTAGAACTGCTCTTGAAATGCGTACAAACTACCCTGAGAGAATGCTTGAACTTGCTATCAAAGGTATGCTTCCAAAGAATTCTCTTGGTCGTCAAATCTACAAAAAATTACACGTATACGCTGGAGCTGAGCACCCACACGCTGCTCAACAACCAGAAGTATACGAATTACGCGGATAATTACTAAGGAGGTTACTATCTTGGCACAAGTTCAATATTATGGTACTGGTCGCCGTAAGAGCTCAGTAGCTCGTGTACGTTTAGTACCAGGCGAAGGTCGCATCGTTATTAACGGTCGTGACATCAATGAATATATTCCTTTCGCAGCATTACGTGAAGTTGTAAACCAACCACTAGTTGCAACAGAAACTACTGGAAATTACGACGTTCTAGTAAACGTTAGCGGTGGTGGATACACTGGTCAAGCTGGAGCAATCCGTCACGGTATCGCTCGTGCATTGCTTCAAGTTGATCCAGAATACCGTCCATCTCTTAAAACTGCTGGTTTACTAACTCGTGACCCACGTATGAAAGAGCGTAAAAAATACGGTCTTAAAGGCGCACGTCGTGCACCTCAGTTCTCAAAACGTTAATTCCATTACCGTTTCAAAGACTCTCAACCATTTTGGTTGGGAGTCTTTTTTATGCCCGGAAAATGTGTGTAACTGAAATATTAAAAAGCATATCCGGGATCTCCCGGATATGCTTTATTTTAAATACTCATTTAATAATTTTAGTTATGAGATTCACCTTGGCTTTTTTTGATTGCGGCTTTTCCCGGCATGAAGCATGCAAAAATTAACGCCACAAAAGATAAGACTAACATGAAAACATAGGCATCACTTGAGCCAAAAATGGAGGCTAATGCCTCTAGTTGTATAGCTGTAATGTTTTCATTTTGCATTGATAGCTCAGAAGCATGTGAAGTTGCCTGCATTGTATATACTGTGATGACAACTGCTGTTCCGATGGCACCTGACAATTGGCGAATGGTATTATTTACAGCTGAACCATGGGAACCCAATTCTCTTGGTAAAGCATTCAACCCTGCTGTATTTAATGGCATGGTAATGAAGCTCAAGCCAATTCGTAATATTATGGTACGAACCATTATATAGCTATAGGTTGTGGATTCGCTTATATCTATGACTCCCCACATCGACACAATGATAAATACCAAACCTGTAATAAAGAGTGGTTTAGCACCATATTTATCAAACATTTTACCTGTGACAGGGGATAAGAAGGCATTAATCACAGCTCCGGGTAATAGCAGTAAACCTGCTTCAAATGCTGTAAAACCTCGTCCATTCTGCAAGTAGATTGGTAAAAGAATTAAATCCGCATACATGATCATCGTAATTAGTACATTGATGAAGGATGTAAGCGTGAAAACTTTATACTTGAATACAGATAAATTTAATAGTGGATCGCTGGATTTCATTTGTCGTATACAGAATAGAGTCGACACGATCATTCCGACGAGTATTGCAGTGATGACAACGGGATCATTCCATCCCTTGCTTCCTGCGCTACTAAATCCAAATAATATACAGCCAAAACCAATCGTCGATAAAATGACACTTGTGATATCTAATTTTGCTTTTGTTGTCTCTGCAACATTCATTAAATATTTGAACGCTAGAACGATGACGATTATTAAGAATGGGATTAACCCAATGAATAGCCATCTCCATGAAACATATTCAATGATAAAACCAGATAATGTAGGGGCTATGGCCGGAGCAAAAATTATCGCAAAGCCGATTGTCCCCATAATGCTTCCACGCTTTTCGCTAGGATATAAATATAAAATAACCGTCATCATTAGAGGTATAATAATCCCGGCACCAATTGCTTGTATCATTCTGCCCGTTAACAGCACGCCAAAATTCCCCGCCCATGCACAAAGTACAGATCCGATTAACAAAAAGAACATCGAGCTAATAAAAAGCTGCCTTGTTGTAAACCGTTTCATTAAAAAGGCAGTGATGGGCACTAAAACACCGTTCACTAGCATAAAACCTGTTGATAACCATTGTACAGTTGCAGCCGTTACATGAAATACGTCCATTAAACCACTCAATGCAACATTTAATAAAGTTTGATTTAATGTTGATAAAAAACACCCGGCAATCAGTACAATTAATAAAACTTTTTTATTTCTTTCAGTTATGTCCATTCGTAAACCCCTTCATTTTTGACTTGCTTTATCAACACCGTGTCGATAAAATCGATAGTAACAAAAATATATGTTACTTACCATGAACAGTTTTCTTGAAAATGTTCACTAATCGACATAGAAATATATGCTGTTGAGAAAGTTAAAGAAAATCTATAAAGGAGATTAAAATGTCTATACCTAAAAAAGAAGATCCTCGTACAATTCGGTCAAGGGAAATGTTTGAAAACGCTGTCATTGCTCTCTTATGCGAGGACCCCATAATATCAAATTTAACAGTTCAGAAAATTGCAGCCAAAGCAGGGTTGAATCGGACAACATTTTACTTACATTATCAGGATATTCAAGATTTACTAACGCAAATCACCGATGAGATTTTAAATGAGCTTTCCAATAAAATTTTTGCCTTAATACATGCAAAAGATTTATCAGAAAAACAACAGCTAACACAATTACTTGATTATTTATATATCCATCGGAACTATTTACTTATTTTATTTAAAACGAATCAGTTTGAGGACCAGTTGTTTTCATTATTAAAGCAATTAGTAGAAATAAGAAGGAAGAATACCAAGGAGAATTTACCTGCTGATTATGTTGACATTGACATTAAAACAGCCTCATTGGTAGGCATTATAATATGGTGGATAAGAAAGGGGCTTCATTTTAGTTCAGATTATATTGCCAATCAAATTTATTTAATGTACAGGGTGCAATGATGTTGGGGTTGTTTTTTTAGGAAAAAGATTTGTCCCATTTTCAGCATCAGATCCAAGTGAAACGCCGCGGTGACGTTGGTGACAGGTGTGTTCCATTTGTTTACACATGAGTTTACTTATGTAATACAGAATTTTTTGTAAAATCCATATTTATTAAGTTCCTGTTTAGGAGTATGATAATACTTAAAAAAGAAAGAGGACTTCATATGAATTCAACATACTCACCGATTGAAACAACTAAAACAAAAGCCTTGGTCATCAATGCGCTATTCATTGCATTAACCCTTGTAGCGACAATGTTCATCAACATCAAGCTCCCAATAATGGGTAACGGCGGCCTGATCCATCTGGGTAACGTTCCGCTTTTTATAGCAGCTTTGGTTTATGGCAAAAAAACAGGGGCGATAGCAGGCGCCTTCGGAATGGCCTTCTTCGATCTTTTTTCCGGTTGGGCAGCATGGGCACCGTTTACATTCATCATCGTAGGAGCAATGGGCTTTCTAGCCGGCCTTATATCCGAAAAGGTACCGGGTAAAAGGGAACTTGTTTACACTATGGCCGTTGCCGTTGCTTTGATTATTAAAATCGTCGGCTACTATTTTGTCGAAGTTATTCTTTATGGTAACTGGATACAGCCATTTGGCTCCATCCCCGGAAACGTAATGCAGGTCGTAATAGCCGGTATAATTGTAGTGCCGCTTGCTGGCCGATTAAAGAAGAGAGCTGGACAGGTATAAAGGGAACAAATTCAGGAAACCATTTCAAACATTGCGTTGGGCATGGAAAATTGAACTGCGCTCTTAATTTCGAACAGTTAAAAGAAATGTTGCCAAGTAAGCGGGTAATTAAATGACTATATTATAAAATCATATATAATGTGAGAAAAGGACATCCATGTAAATGGATGTCCTTTTTATCTTAATTGATCTTAAAGCCAAGATTAGAGTTAATCGTTGAGTAAAAGTTAAATGTCCTTTTGTTAAAAACGACTTGTTCCTTTTTGGAAATGTACAGTTTTTGATAATCATTATACCGTACGAATACTTCATAGCTTGATGAGTTCAGCTGATTGAGTGACTCTAAATCAAATTTAGCTGTCGCCCGTCCGCTTTCATTGACCTCCAAGGGGAAAATATACTCCTGCGTTATATTTTTACGGTCTCTAAGGACGATATGTTGTACCTCATGTACATAATCACCATATATATCGAGTGTTAATGTATAACTATCTTGAATGAAAGATCCGCTATGGAAGATCGCCAGCATTGGTACACGGATATGTTTGTTTTTCTCACTTGAAAGTGGGCCACTCATATATGGTAAATTATTGAGAATCACATAATTTTTTATCTTTTCTTTTTTGTCCCATTTATATAATTTCTTTATATCATCATAATGGCCCTTAAGGAAAAGATCATAGGCAACCTTATTGATCGGATGGAAAAAGGATTCTGATATATCATAGTTCAAATCTTTGGTTGTATCGATGACCTCCTGGAATTTATTAAAGTATTCTTCATTATTTTCGCTTTTTAAGAAATGATATCGATTGAATAACCTTGTAATTGAATCAAATTCATAAAGCCTGTTTAAGATCATTTTTTCCTTCTCTGTATCCAGCTTTTTACTCTTTACATATTTGATCACTTTAATATTAGTATCCATTTTTTCCATGACATCAGTCTGTTTTGTTAAAGAAGCGTCATTGTCATCCAATCGGTTTAAATAATAGATGACTTGGGTTGTTGTAGAAATCGACTTACAATGTATAAGTACGTCAATAAAGAACTGCTTGTCCTCTGCAAATTTCATCTCAGGGTACTCAATATTATATTCTTTAAGCAATTTGAGCTTCATCATCCTTGCCCTTGGACCCAAGTGGTGAAAAATATGTGGAATGGAGAAAGGAGATACATTTCTCCTTTCTAAGCATGATTCATATTCGCCGACTATTTTCTTGCCCTTTGATCCCACTTCTATTGTTTTTCCGACTATATAATCATCATTGCTGCGCTTTATTATGGAATATAACGATTTCAAACCTTCCTTATCCAACCAATCATCGGCATCCAAAAAAGTTATATAATCGGATTTTGCCAACTTTATCCCAAGGTTGCGAGGCTGGGCTGGTGTCCCCGTATTATTTTTTAAAAAAACAACAATGATATTTTTATATGCTTCGGCGTATTCCAGCAAAATTTCACGGGAAGAATCAGTAGATCCGTCGTCGACGAGTATATATTCGATATTTTTAAAACCAATAGTTTGATTAATGACTGAATCTATGGTTTTTCTTAAAAACTTTTCTGCATTATATACGGGAGAAACAACTGTTACTTTACTTTTTTTAAAGATAGAGCTTTTATTTTTTATATAATATCCTTCTTCGTTATAAGTAATATTATTTTCAATTTCAAAGGATATTCTCTTATCCAATTGATCAGACATGTAGTTCACTCCATTTATTTTATAAGTTAAAAGATAGGGAAAATGACAGATTGAAATGATGAATCAAGGTGCTATAATAATTGTACTACTAATTCGATATTGATTTACAATATTTTCAAAAATAAATTTATTAGTTAGTCATTTGCTGTCGATTTTTTAGAACCTTATAATTAATAACATCTAGATTCAATCTGCTCCTGTTAGTAGTGGAGTTTCTTGTTTACCTAACTCTTCCGGAATTATAACAAATTTTAATTCGCATAATGAAAGAATTTTACTTCCTGATTAACGAAAACACATATGGAAATGAATCCTAAAAAAAATAAAAAAGGATGTACTCCCGTTTGTGATACCACTACTTATCAGTATTCGGCTTGTTTCTATCTGCCCTTCTAATCTGCTCTACCCCTTCGTGTCACCTGGACGAACAAATCTTAGAGCTTCCTCTAATCCTTTTCTTTTTTCTATTGCTACACATATTTTCAGTTAGTCCTTATTCAGAACCTTAAGCTTTTAATACGTCTATTTACAAGCCTGAATTCTGAAAATCAGTGGATACACTAGCATAACACACTTTCGTGGGCGACTCCTTATTTCTAATACTCTTCCAGAATAAATAATTGAAACATAACCATCATTTTCAAGGATTTAATGAGCATAGTTTTATTAACTTAATTAATGAACTTAAATAGCATCAGCTTTAGCAAGCTTGGTGGGATGAATTGTGTAAGAAATAAGGAAATACATAACGATGTTCTTTATTAAGAATGATAATTCCTACAGTCAATTGATAAATTCCTTACACGATTAGCATCCACTGTGTAAACGCGCCAAACGGAAAAGTAAGTCTAGAAAGAGTAATACAGCTTGGCTTAAAATTCAGGTTCAACAGGTCGAAAAACACGACATGGATAATCAGTGTAAGATTAAAGGCCAAAAGAGACATGTGCAGGCCGCTACCCGAGTCGGAAAGATCAGTCTCGGGTAGCGGCCTGAGTGGCAAGTTACGGGGGATAATTCCAATTTTCCCAGACCATTAACTCATTATCATCCGAGATGGGCAGGATGCATTTTAGCAGGTTTCTTATAGAAGATACCATATCGTATTTCGATATGCCTTTTTCAATTAACTCCGTTCACCCATAAACCAAATCATCATCCTTCCCTGCCGAACCTATCCTCATTATTTTTTGCCAATGGAATAAATGAATGGTTCAAAATAGAACGCTAAAACTAAATTATGTCTTGGGAAATAATTTTGGGAAATGGGGAATTGCCCCGGAGGTGAATTATGGCTGTGATATTAGGTTTACAGGAGCTGCAAAGGGAAAGGCAATTGAAGTTCGAACGCAGGCTGCTCAGGGAACTTTCCATTGAGGATATGAAGGGAAGGATTCAGCGTTACTTCGGACAGGATTTGATGGATGTTTTGGAGGAAGGCTATTTCGATGTTGCCATCGAGGCTTATTTATTAGGAGCGAACTATAGTAAGTTTGGCTATTATGGTGAGTCGGAAGAAGATGTAAGGTCCAGGTGCTGGAAGGAAGAGAAGTTTTTGGTCGATACTCTTTTTAACTTCATTTTGTATTGGCGGGAAGTTACAGCGAATAACGCTTTCGATGAAGGTTTGTTTTATTGCTGTGAAGGATTTGTGGGGGATTGGTGGCTGGACGGCTTTAAGACTGGTGAAAAACGATATAAAATGAAACTGCATTAGGAAGGTAAATTCCCATTCCTTGTTCTAATTCCATGGTTTGTCCCATACTTTTTAGTAGAGAGATCATGGAAGGGGAACGGTCATGCGCAGAAAGCTAAAATATACAGGAATCGCAATGGGATTGTTTGTCCTTTTTTTAATTGTGACTTTTAAATTTGTTGAAGATGATTCTTGGGACTCCTGGAACCTTCCGTTGGCAGGTAAGGTCATCATTCTGGATGCAGGTCACGGAGGAATGGACGGCGGGGCAAATGTACAAGAGATTATGGAAAAGGAAATTGCCCTTTCCGTTTCATTAAAGGTCAGGGACTATTTACAGGAACAAGGTGCCCTTGTCATCATGACCCGTGAGAAGGATGAGGATTTGGCACAGGGAAATACAAAGGGGATTCGCCAGCGAAAACAGGAGGACTTACGGAATCGGGTTAAAATGATCAATGATTCGGAAGCGGACTTATTCTTAAGCATTCATTTGAACTCTTTTCCATCAGCGTCATCGAAAGGTGCCCAGACCTTTTATACAAGCAGATTTGAGGAAAATGAACAGGTGGCAAAATTCATTCAGACTGAAATCATTAGAAACCTTGAAAATACAAAGCGTGATGCAAAAACGATTAATAATGTGTATTTGATGAATTATGCTAAGAAGCCAGGAGCGCTTGTGGAAATTGGCTTTCTTTCCAATTCTGAGGAAAGGGAACGCCTTATCAGTGATAAGTATCAAGAAAAGGTTGCCAGTTCGATTTATATGGGGATTTTACGGTACTTTACAGAGGAAAAGCTATCGGATGAAGAGTGATGTCTGGGTCTTGTAAGGTACAAGGCCTTTTTATTATGGGAAAATAATCTGGATTCGCATGCAAGGTAGATAATAAGTTTTCTTTCCGTAATATGTTATACTGAAAAATGGGAAAATAAAATTCAAAGGGGTGCTCGGCTTGTTAACAGAAGAGAAAGTACTGAATTTATTAAAGGATCTTAAAGACCCTTTTCTACATAAAAACCTTGAAGAGACAAATGGAATTATAGAAATCAAAATAAAACCTGAAAAGAATCATGTAAGCGTTAAACTTGCGATTGCGAAAACGGGGACTGCCGAACAAATGCAAATGCAATCGGAAGTTGTGGACTTGCTGAAAACGAACGGAGCGGAATCGGTAGGCATCCGTTTCACGGAGCTTTCAGAAGAGGAATTAGCCAAGCATCGTGAAAGCATTCCTCAGGGTGAAGCGGACCAAGGCTTGCTTGGACCTAACAGCAAGACACAATTCATCGCGATCGCCAGCGGTAAAGGCGGAGTGGGAAAATCTACGATTTCAGTGAATTTTGCCACTTCACTTGCTCGTTTAGGTAAAAAGGTCGGACTGGTTGATGCCGATATTTATGGATTCAGCGTACCTGATATGATGGGGATAACAAAAAGACCGGTTGTTCGCGGGGAGAAAATCATTCCTGTAGAACGGTTTGGCGTTCAAGTTATCTCAATGGGCTTTTTTGTAGAGGATAACGCGCCGATCATATGGAGAGGGCCGATGCTGGGGAAAATGCTCAATAGTTTCTTTAATGAAGTGGAATGGGGAGATTTGGACTATTTGGTCCTTGACTTACCGCCGGGTACAGGCGATGTTGCTTTGGACGTTCATACGATGCTCCCATCATGTAAAGAAATCATCGTTACGACACCGCATCCGACTGCAGCCTTCGTTGCTGCAAGAGCTGGTGCCATGGCCATCAAGACAGAACACGAAGTGATTGGTGTCATAGAGAACATGTCATTCTTCGAAAGTAAAACGACGGGTGAAAAAGAATATGTCTTCGGAAAAGGCGGCGGAGGGAAGCTTGCAGAAGAGCTTCGTACAGAAGTTTTAGGTCAACTTCCCCTGCAACAGCCGGATTGGAATGAAGAGGACTTTGCTCCATCCATTTACGCCGCGGACCATAGGCTCGGCAGGATTTACGAAGATATTGCTAAAAAGGTCATTGAAAAACTACAATAATAAAGAAGGCTGATTCCGATTGGGAATCAGCCTTCTTTCATTCTTTTTACTTTTTCTCCTTCTCGGCCGCTTTAGTGGCTGCTTTATCCAATTTCTCTTGCATTTTAGCTTGGACGAGAGGACTCTCCATGGTTTCGATGATCAGCTCTTTATAGACCGACCGCATCTCCTTGGTTTTTAATAACTTATTCATTTCTTTTTCCATATCCGGTTCTTTCATTATTTCCATGAGCATTCCACGATACTGAGGATCAGCAGTTAAGTCCTTCAATACCTTTTTATGTTCGTCTTCTAAGGCTTTAGCATATGCGGAAGCGAATTCGGGATCATTGAATGTCTTTTTCCAAAATTCCTTCCCTTTATCTGAAGTGACCATATCTTCAATGGATTTCTTAATGTCATCCGAATCCATAATAAGTTCAGCTTTCGTTTTATCATCAGTAATGATATCCTGGATGGCTTTTTTTCCATCATCTGTCTTCAAGATATCGACGACCATTTTCTTTGTCTCTTCATATTCCATTTTTTCTGCGCCTGCTCCATTTTGAGCACAACCGGAACAAACGAGTAAGAATGACGTGAAAAGCAAAGCAACTCCCACTCTCATACGCAGGGCCCCTTTCATCCTTCTTACTGTTAATATGGTTCCAATCGGCGATATTATTCCTTGGTGGAATAAGTGGATTTTTCCAAATTTGGTTGGTACAATTAAGGAAATGAAATAGAAATGTATGGAGGAAAACAATGAACAGCCGTAACTTAGTTAAATTGTTTTTAACAACATTGCTTATAGGTGGTGTAACGGGCGGAGTGGTAGGTTTCTTGGCCCGGTGGAGTGAATTTAAGCCGTATTTCTCTTCTTTTGATGTCAGTGCCATCCTATCAACTTTTATTTGGTTATTCGGTGTTGGATTAATTTTCAGTGTCATAAGCCAAGCCGGCTTTTTTGCCTATTTAACGATACATCGTTTTGGTCTGGGAATATTTAAAAGCGCTTCCTTATGGAATGCCGTTCAACTTGTACTCATTCTTTTTGTTGTTTTCGATCTTGTTTACCTGCGATATCTTAGCTTTGGTTCAGGCGAGGGAATCAGCTCCTACATCGTGTTAGCATTGGTTGTATTGGCCTCAGGGCTTGTTACAGCTTATTTCAAAATGAAACAAACGAATAAACAGTCGTTCATACCGGCCTTGTTTTTCATGGTCGTATTCACGGTTTTGGAGTGGATACCTGTCCTGAGTGCCAATGATGAAAGCTGGCTTTACTTCATGCTGTTTCCGTTGCTAGTCTGCAATGCTTATCAACTATTGGTCCTTAGTAAATTGATTGAAATTTCACAAAAGGAATTGGCCAGTAAAAGAGGGATGAAGCAACCTCCTGCAAAGGGAAAGATGAAAGCCGGTCAATTAGGTAAAGGCAGCTAACCTGTAGGTCAGCCGGGCCATACATAATGATGTCAAAACAAAAAAACTGCGTACTAAAGGTTCAATGAGACCATTAGTACGCAGTTTTTTCTGTCAGCGGACTTCCTCACTGCTTGCCGAGGAATTGGAAATCATCTCTGAAACGTTAACGAAGTTTAAATTTTTTGATCGAAGTTCACTTATTAACTCCGGTAAAGCCTTATTGGTTTGTTTTGCTGAGTCTGAAGCATGTAATAAGATGATATCACCCTTTTGAGCCTTGGTGATGTTCTGTACAATCCGATCCACACCCGGATTGGTCCAATCCTTTGAATCGATGCTCCAATGGACAACGGTATATCCGAATTTCTCGCTGATCTTTAAGAGGCGTTTATCAAAGTGACCGGTGGGAGCGCGTAAAAGTTCTATATTCTTTATATTAAGTTTTTTAAATGCTTCCTGGGCTTTAGAAATATCCCGGATGATTTCCTGATCTTCCATTTCGGAATAATCCTTATAATCGTAACCAAGGATGCCGATTTCATATCCTTCTTTCACTATTTCCGCTACTATGTCCGGATGACGTTCAGCCCAGGATCCCGAGAGGAAAAATGTGGCGGATTTAATCTTTTCCCTTTTTAATGTCTCTATTATCGGAGCGGCTTTCTCATCACCCCAGCCGATATTGAACGTGATCGCAACATTCTTTTCCCCTTTATAAACCGCTTTCGGCCCATTTTCTGTAGAAAAAACGGGGGCATGAAGAATGTTTTGTACAAAAAGGAACCAAGCGGTAAAAAGTGCCGTAAGTAATATTAACGAATAATATTTGATCTTCTTGGCTTGAAGCACCATGAAAAATTTCATTAATCCATCCCCTTGTCCAAAGTACTCTTGTCTTCAAATTTATGCGCAAGGATTTTTGTTATGCAAAAAAATCAGTTTAAAATTCATAAAAATGCTTGCGATGGGGAATGCTGTCTGGTGGAGGTGTGAACCATGCTCGGTTTATTGATTAATGACAAGGAAAAGATGGAATTGGAGTACCTTTTAAAAAGAGAGATGGATGAAATACTATTCGATCTGCAGGATGACAGAATCGATCACTTAGTCAAAAGGGCAATAAATGAGAAATATAACATCCTTTTCAGACTGTTTAAAAGGGTGAGCACCGAGGAGGAATGCCTAATGTATATGAGGGGAAAAAAGAATTTGACCAAGTGGAATCAGTCATGAGATTCAAAAGTGAATTATATTAAAAAAATCTATTGACTATTGATTTATACGCTGGTATATTATAAAAGTTGCTGCAACGTAAAAGCTTTTGAAAAAGAATGAAAAAACTTTTTTGAAAAAAGTTATTGACGAAGTAGTAATAAGGTGTTAAGATATTAAAGTCGCTAAGAGATGCGGCAAAAAAATTGCTCTTTGAAAACTGAACAAAACAAAGCGCCAACGTTAAATTTTAAGTGAGCACACACTATTAAAAAAGCAAATGAGCAAGTCAAACATTTCTTCGGAGAGTTTGATCCTGGCTCAGGACGAACGCTGGCGGCGTGCCTAATACATGCAAGTCGAGCGAATCGACGGGAGCTTGCTCCCTGAGATTAGCGGCGGACGGGTGAGTAACACGTGGGCAACCTGCCTATAAGACTGGGATAACTTCGGGAAACCGGAGCTAATACCGGATACGTTCTTTTCTCGCATGAGAGAAGATGGAAAGACGGTTTACGCTGTCACTTATAGATGGGCCCGCGGCGCATTAGCTAGTTGGTGAGGTAATGGCTCACCAAGGCGACGATGCGTAGCCGACCTGAGAGGGTGATCGGCCACACTGGGACTGAGACACGGCCCAGACTCCTACGGGAGGCAGCAGTAGGGAATCTTCCGCAATGGACGAAAGTCTGACGGAGCAACGCCGCGTGAACGAAGAAGGCCTTCGGGTCGTAAAGTTCTGTTGTTAGGGAAGAACAAGTACCAGAGTAACTGCTGGTACCTTGACGGTACCTAACCAGAAAGCCACGGCTAACTACGTGCCAGCAGCCGCGGTAATACGTAGGTGGCAAGCGTTGTCCGGAATTATTGGGCGTAAAGCGCGCGCAGGTGGTTCCTTAAGTCTGATGTGAAAGCCCACGGCTCAACCGTGGAGGGTCATTGGAAACTGGGGAACTTGAGTGCAGAAGAGGAAAGTGGAATTCCAAGTGTAGCGGTGAAATGCGTAGAGATTTGGAGGAACACCAGTGGCGAAGGCG